>NZ_JAZRJY010000072.1:0-4340 GCF_045646045.1 Methanobrevibacter sp.
ATCTTCCACTACAGTTAATCCACCGTCATATCCACCATAATGCTTTGCCAGAACAGACCTGTTATATATTGGATATGAAATCGGAATGTGCAAAGCATTATAATCCTCAATTGAAGTTGGAGCCTCTATCGAACTGGAAAATAAAAATAAAAATGGTCTATCTTCCAAGTTTTTCCTAATTTTATAAGTATCTGCTTCAAATATAATATCCGGCTGAACGACGGTATCTAAATTATTCCTGATTTCAGACAATATCTCTTCTCTTACCTCTACTGGAGGGTTATCAGTTATTTGAACTATATCCGGCAAATATCCAAGTTCATTAGCTAAGAATTTTGTAAATGCGATTGCATAACTACTTTCAGCTGCAACAGCATAAAAAGAATTTGGACGTACTAAAATAATTGCATCACCAGGATATTCCATTAACCTGTAATACCAGTCTTCTTTTTGTGCAATGAACTCTTCCACTTTTTCACTTGGTACATCCAACTTTTCACCAACAGTTCTTAAGAACTGTGCAGTTTGTTTTGCACCAACAGGAACATTCGGAAATTTGATAAAAGGAGTTCCGTATTTTTTTTCTAATTTTTCTACGGCTCTAACTCCCAACCATGGATTTACAACAATATTGAATTTCGCCTGAGGTATTTTATTAATATGGTCCAAACCATTTTTTTCTGAAAAAATAATGTTGGCCTTAATACCTATTGATTCTAATAATGTCTTGATTGTTAATAAATCGCCTTTCCAGTAAACATGATTATATGGAACAACACCAAAAATATTAACAGTTTTTTCCTCAATTTTGCCAGCCTCATCCGGCAATAACTGATCAATGATTGCATCCCAGAATAAATTATATCCTTCTGGAGAATTGGCTTTAAAACCTGGTGCATTAACATGTATTACTGCAGCCTGATCTCTAAATTCCTCTACAACCTGATCAACATCATCACCAATTAATGAAGGAACACATCCAGAAGTTACAACGAATAA
The DNA here is from genome assembly GCF_045646045.1 of Methanobrevibacter sp. Classification (GTDB taxonomy): domain Archaea; phylum Methanobacteriota; class Methanobacteria; order Methanobacteriales; family Methanobacteriaceae; genus Methanocatella. The sequence goes on from NZ_JAZRJY010000072.1 coordinate 1,000, forward strand.
CTCATCGTTAGCTATTTCAATTGTGGATTCAATTAAATTTCTAAGCTTTTCTTCACCACCTAATATTACATGTTCCTCTACCAAACAGGAACATGGAGTACTTGTTCCTCCTTCATTTCCACCAGCTGATTCACCACCGGCATACAAAGTTCCAAACAATTGGCCTACACCACAACCCGCACCAGAATGCAAAATTGGAATTCCGCCTCGAATACCTAATGTAGTACCGTAAACACCTGCAAGAGCACAACTGTATCTAGGCGCTTCAACAGATTCACTTTCAAAATGATTGATTTTAGTATCTATACCTGATTTATTTTCTAAAGTTTCTTCAATAGACAAGTAATCATCTCCTTTAATAAATTAAAATTCTGTCCAACTATTTGCCCTCATTTAAATAGTACAATGGGTTGTCCTGTTCATACCACCAATCTTTATAACTTTTTTCTGTTTTTTCAGCCAAAGTCTTATGATAGGATTTGTTTTTAAACGCATGTAACAAGAAGTTACCAAATGCTATTGCACCGGCATACCCTGTTTGAGCACTGGTAGGCTCTGGATCTCCCCTTAATGAGTGAATCCTAGTTACATTATTGTCTCTTTCCCAAGTTCCACCTTGGAACGGACAGGTTAATGTCAAATCAGGATCCAAATTAGTTGTTACATTTGCTTGCTCTGCAGCTTGGAATGTATTAACCATTAATTGGAAATCCCCATTTTTTTCAATGATGTCTTCTAATTCTTCAATTAACAAGTCATCGAAATCCTGTGCCATTGCGGCAGGGGTTGCTAATCCTAATTCGTCAAAGTAAGGCATTTGAGACACCAATCTTCCTTGACCAAGAGAACCTAAAACTGTCGGTTTTTTACCGTTTTTTCTTAAACTTACAAATTCGTCCTGAATAGCTTTTAGCTTAGGTTTCCAAATTTTATGTTCCTCTTCAATTAATTTTTCAACTTCATCTTCTTTTCCAGTATACTTTGCAATGTTTCTTAACCATTCATCAGTGCTGGAAATGCCTGTTGGGGAAGGATAAAGGAAATATGGAACTCCAAATTTTTGTTCTAATCCTCTTGAAAGATAATCAGTATATGTTGGACAAATAGGAGCAGTTACAGCCGCTTCAGATAATTGTTCAAAGTCAGATACTGTTGCAAACTCAGGAATGAAATTTACTCTTAAACCTAATTTACCGAGCAACCTTTTGATTTCAAGCCTGTCCTGCCAGGTGTATGATAACATACTTGCTACATTAACAAGATCCTCTTGCTTTTTCTCAGGTTCTTTTACCAAGTATTTTAAAATAGCATGCCAAAATGCATCATAGCCTGTTTGTACAAGTCTGCTTCTTATTCCTTCACAATGAATAGGAACAATTGTAGCGTTTACTTCAGGTTGCACTTCATCGACTGTTCCTTCAATATCCTCACCAATAATTCCTGTGGTACATGATGTCAATATGAATATTGCTTGAGGATTGTAACGTTCTTCTGCTTTTAAAATTGCGTCCCTTAATTTTTCAGAAGCACCGTAAACTACATCATCCTGCTGCAAGTTAGTAGTTAACCAAGCATTATTATATTCATTTGTTCTTCCTAATGATTCAGGCACGCCCCTATATAATTCACGATAACCTAAAGTTCCTGCAGAACATCCAACAGGAGCATTAAATATAGTAACTGAATCACGAATAGTTGTTACACGATTGGAAAGATAAAAATTTAAAACACAACCACCAGATTGCTGGAATTTTCTATCCGGAATCTTGATATTTCCATCTTTTGCATCCTGCAACAATTCAGATGCCTTTCCATAATAAACATTAGTACCATTTGCACGTTGTTCCCTATTCGGACAAGTGTCTTTATCTAAATCTAATATTCTCTTGATTTTATTTTTTCTGCATGATCCATTTCCACGATTTTTACCATGTCCACAAACCATATGCTACACCTCCAAGATATCATATAACAATTGTTATATTAAGGCAATATATCTTCAATCTTAATAAGCAACTGTTACAAAATTTAATTAAACTCCTCATAACAGTTTAATTAAAAGTCTATTCCATTATCATATTTTAAAAAAATATTTTTCATAATTTAAAAAGATATCCATAATAAAATTAATGGAAAAATTCTGTAAATTGACAATAGCTAAAAAATTTACATACGCATGACCAAGGCATACACATGTGACAACAATTCATTTTCATATCTTTACAACTACACATAATTTTACACCTCTATCTATTGTTTGTACAAATTTTTATAACTATTGTTATAAAAGTAGTCTGGTGAATTTAAGTTAGAATTTCATAGTATTTAAAGGTTACTGTTTTTAAGCATTTTATAGAAAATTTAAATTTTTCATGTAAAAATAATCCATCCCATTAAAAAAAGATGGAAAACAGATATAGTCTAAATTGCCAAAACCTCTTTAATGAAATATTCATGAATCAATGTATCATCGGTCAATTCAGGATGAAATGATATTGCAATATTTCGGCCTTGTTGAATAGCTATTATTTCACCATCAAATTTTGATAAAATCTTAATGTCCTTTTTGGTTCGGTCATAAGATTCAAGTGAGGGAGCCCTAATGAACACTCCCAAATATTCTTGCCCGAATATTTCAATTGGTGCTTCAAAGGAATTCTTTTGGCTGCCATACCTATTTCTTTTAACTGAAATATCCATCAATCCCATTAATGGTTGGTCAAAATCTGTCTTTTTACCAAGCAAAACCATTCCGGCACAAGTTCCAAATACAGGAATATTGTTTTGTTTAATTACCTTGTCTATTCCTCTTTCGTGAATGAGTTTGCCTATTACTGTGCTTTCCCCACCGGAGATTATTATTCCATCGCATGTTTCGATATCTTCAGCATATTTAACTGATTTGACTTCAATATCCACTCCCAACTTTCCAATTGCTTTTTTAGTCATGTCATAATGCTCTGAAACTGCACCCTGTAAATTTAGTATTCCAATTTTTACCATTTTAACACCAATTCCAGATATTTTGGCCAATAATCTTTTTTTGAATTCAAAAATAAAAAAAATATAAAGAGGTTTAGATTCCTCTATCCTGCATCCTATCGGATTCAGTTAATGTGGACATTTCTATTCCTTTCATTGCCTGACCCAATCCTTTAGACACTTCAGCCAACACTTCTGGCTTATCATAGTTTGCAGTCGCTTCAACAATTGCCTTTGCGAATGCTTCAGGATTATTTGATTTGAATATTCCTGAACCTACAAAAATACCGTCAGATCCTAATTGCATCATCAAAGAAGCATCTGCAGGTGTTGCGATACCTCCTGCAGCAAAGTTGACA
>NZ_JAZRJY010000073.1:0-12346 GCF_045646045.1 Methanobrevibacter sp.
GACGGTGTTAATGATGCACCTGCACTTAAGACGGCAAATGTTAGTGTTGCCATGGGATCAATGGGCAGTGATGTAGCTATTGATGCAGCAGACATCGCACTTTTAGGTGATGATATCTCTAAAATACCATATCTTAAGAAACTTTCAAATTCCACATTATTTACAATTAAAGCAAACATTGCTATTTCAATGACAATCAATGCATTAGCAATAATTTGTTCAGTTCTAGGATTATTGAATCCGGTAACTGGAGCAATTGTTCACAATGCGGGATCATGTCTTGTTGTTTTGAATGCGGCATTTTTATACGACAGAAAATTTGATGATTCAATTAAAAAGATTGATTCACAAAATATAGAGCATAATCATTATCATATGCACAATGACGGCGAGCATTCTCATTCACATGAAGGCATTGTAATCTTGGATGAAATTAAAACGGATGGGGGCGTTAAGCATATGCACGTTCACAGGCATGGAATGGCAAGAAGAAATTGTGAAGTTCATCATAATTAATATATATCTGAAAATATTAACATTATTGTAGGTTATATTATGAATGAAAAAATAATATTGGGACTTCCAAAAGGAAGTTTAAATAATGTAAAAAGAGGTAATACCCATCAATTGTTTGTTGATGCAGGTTATGAAGTTAAAGGGTATGAACCTGGTGATGAATCTTATGAAATTACCATTTCAAATGATGAAGACATTGTTGCTTATTTAACTCGTCCGCAATCCACTCCTGTTGAATTGAATCGTGGAATGGTTGATATAGCTATTGTCGGTGAAGACTGGGTAAGGGAAGAATCTGTTTTAAGGGACACTAATACCATTAAAATAGGTGATTTGGATTATGGAAAGACCCGTCTGATAGTTGCAGTTCCTAATGATTCACCATATAATAGTTTATCTGATTTATTTGAAGCAAACAAAGATAGAAAAACTCCAATTTTATGTTTTACTGAATATCCTAATTTAACAAGAAAGCATATTATGGAAAATGAAGTTTATCAAGAAATCTATGGTGATGCAGTACCGTTTGTACAGGTCAGAGGTTTGACTGATGGAGACAATGAGATGGTGCAGGTTATCAATTCAGACGGTGCTACTGAAGTGTATATTGCAAAAGGTGCTGATTTGATTGTTGACAATACTCAAACAGGCAGTAGTTTAAAGAAAGCCGGTTTAAAAGAAATTGAAACTATAATGCACTCTTCAGCAGGCCTTTATGCAGGTGTAAGCTGTACTGGTGAAAAACTTGAAAAGGCTAAAATGATTTATGAGCAACTGCTTGGAGCTATCACCGCAAAGAAATATTTCGATGTCAAATTTAATATTGCCAACAATAAAATCGATGAAGTTTCCAGCTATCTGATTGATAATAAGCTTTGTGCTGATGAGCCTACAATAACTCCGGGATCTGATTTTTCACAGATTAACGTATTGATTCCTAAAGCAAAATTCCCTGAAATGGTAGATGCTATTAAAGGATTTGATGCAACTTCCATTATTAGAAATGATTTAAAACAGCTCATTGAATAATCATTTCTCTTTTTTACTTTTTTTTGAATTTTATTTATTATTTTTTTGTATTTTTAGATTTATCATTATTTATCATTACATTTATAAAGTATGCTCGATATAAATAAATATACTAGTTAATAGTTGGGGAGAAAAACATGTTAACATCTGTACAAAAGGAAATATTGCAAACACTAATAAACCTATACCAGTCTTCTGACGGAAAATCTATTAAAGGAGAAGACATTGCTGAAGTCATGAATAGAAATCCCGGAACTATTCGTAATCAGATGCAGTCACTTAGAAGTCTAAGTCTGGTAAAAGGTGTACCTGGTCCAAGAGGAGGATATAAACCAACAATTGAAGCATATCATGCTTTAAATATTTCAATATCTGAAAAAGAAGCAAAAGTTCCTATATATCGTGGAGATGAGCGATTAGAAGATATTTCTGTCGCAAGAATTGAATTTACTTCTGTACCCCAACAAGAAGAATGTGAAGCAGCTATTAAAGTCCTTGGAAGTATAAAAGATTTAAGTCTCGGTGATACTATAAAAATAGGTCCAACTCCCGTAAACAATTTAGGAATTATGGGTAAAGTTGTTGGAAGGGATGATATGGACAATATTTTGCTTGTGGATACATCTACAATAAGGAGCATTCCAAAGCAAAGTGTAGGCGACATTGCAAGCAAAAATGTAATTTCTTTAAAAGTTGATTGTAGTTTAAAAGAGGCTGCAAAAATATTTACTAACAATAATATTGATGGTGCACCTGTTGTAAAAGATGGTAAGGTAGTGGGTGTATTTACTCTTACTGATTTCGTGCATGCTTTTGCTGATGGTAAGGAAGACATTACTGTTGGAGATTTAATGTCAACAAAGGTAATAATTGTAAATGAAGATTTAAAAATTGCAAAAGCAATTGAAATATTATTTAAAAAATCTATTTCAAGATTAATAATAGCTGATAAAGATAATAATTTACTTGGAATTGTAACAAGAACTGATTTGATTAATTCCATAACTAATTTTGAAGAATTCCCAATTTTTACTAATTAAGTGTGATTTAATGGATAAAGTTAAGCAATTAGAGATAAAAGCAGATATGAAAGTGTCTGAATTAATAGAGCAATTTGACAAATCAGGAGTTTTAGGCTCCGGTAGAGTGGCAAGAGCATCTAACATATTATGTGATATGATTAAAGATGAGGAAATGAATGTTTTCATGAGCCTTGGAGGCCCGCTGATTCCTGGAGGAATAAGAAATATCGTAACCAATATGGTGCGTGAAAATCATGTTGATTTAATCATTTCAAGCGGAGCTAATATTACACATGATTTGCTTGAAGCATTTGGAGGAAAACATTATCGTGATGAAGGACGTGACGATGAGGATTTAAATGCTGAGGGAATTGGAAGAATTGCTGATATTAATGTCGGATCTGATGATTTTACAATATTTGAAAGTGAAATAATTAAGATTTTTGAAGATATTTATTCACGTAAGCCTAAAATATCAATTCAGGAGCTGTTATATGAAGTGGGATTGCTTATAGATGATGAAAATTCATTTGTAGCAACAGCAGCTCGTATGAAGACACCTATTTTTGCTCCGGGTTTAATCGACAGTATGTTCGGACTGCAGTTATGGATGTTCTCACAGGATCATGATTTTACAGTTGATGCTGTAGCAGATATGCATTACTTGTCAGATATTGTCTTTAACAGTAAAAAGATTGGAGGAATACTTTTGGGTGGAGGTTTAACCAAGCATTATACTTTAGCTTCCACATTACTTATCGGTGGGCTTGATTCTGCAATTCAAATAACTCTGGATAGGCCTGAAGCAGGCAGTTTAAGCGGAGCACCTCTCCAGGAGGCAAAATCATGGTCCAAAGCCAAATGTGAATCCACTCTTGAAACTGTAATCGGTGATGTCACTGTAATATTTCCATTAATCTATGCCGGTGTTTTGGATAAACTTTAGGTGTTTAAATTGAATTATCTCATTTTAGGTTTATTGTATATTCTTTCCGGATTTTTCATGAAATTATCCGATGATGCATATGATGAAAATGATACTTTATATTTGGCTGTTGTTTTCGGAATATTGTGTGCCTTGGCATCAGGTATAGCTACTGTTTTTGATGTCGATGCGGCTTATGTATTTATTGGAATATTGATTGGTAATCTGCTTGCTTTTAAAATTGATGGTATTCATCATGTAATAACATTAGTAATTTTTATTTTAATCTGTTTAATCTGTGGAATACCTCATTTAAATTTGGTGATTTTGCTTGTAACAATTTTGGCTGCGTTGAGTGATGAAATTGGTCATGAACTAATATATAAAGTCACAGACAATAAGTTTCTCATATTATTTTTTGAGTATAGGTTTGTAATGAAAGTAGAAATATTTTTATTAGCCTGCTGTGGTGTTTTATCATTTTGGACATTTGTATTCTTTATTTTATTTGAATTGTCTTATATGGTGGCTGATTTGGTGTTAAAAAAAGATTAAAAAAGGAAAATAATTAATTTTCCTTCTTAGTTGTCTAAATCAATTCCCATTCTTGCAGCAACTCTTGCTAAAAGTACAGTTACAATAACTGCAATAATGGTAACGACAATAGCATATGTGAATAAACTGGATAAAGCGCTTCCAGTACCGACATATGTTTCAATTAATTTTTGGATAGCGCCATTCCATGCTAAACCTGCTACAAATGCAAAAGCAGTAGTAATTAAACCTAAAATGGTTTCCATAATTAATTTAGTCACTTCAGATGCCATGCAAATTTCCTCCCTTTAAATTAATTTTTGTTCATTAGCTAAGTAGAACATATTATATTTTATATTTAATCATTAAAATAGTTTTAGTTAATCTTAACATTATTTGAGTAAATTATCACAGGCGATTTTAGGGTTATCTGCTTCGTAAATGCTTCTCCCGACGATAATTGCATTTGATATTTCTAAAGTTTTTTTAGCATCTCCACCTTGTTTTCCAACTCCTGGAGATATTATATAAGCATCTTTTCCCACAATATTTCTAATGTCCTGCAATCGATCAAGACGTGTTGCTGGAGCTACATAGTTGCTTATTCCCATTTCAATTCCCATTTTTGCGATTTCATCTGCAGCTGGTTGAAGGAATTTTTTAGCTCCAGGATGTGACATTTCAGTCAGTAAAAATAGCTCTTTTTCATATTTGTCTGCAACATCAAGACATGCCTGGACACTATCCGGACCTACAAATCCATGACAGATTATTGCATCTGTTCCTGCTTTAAATGTCTCTTCACAGATTTTTTCATTTGTTGCATCGATGTCTGCTACTTTAAAGTCACATATTACCTTAAAATCAAATCTGTCTTTTAATTTTTTGATTATTTCAAGACCTTCTGCAAGTGCTAGAGGATAACCGATTTTGATGGTGTCTATATTGTCTTTTACTTTTTCACAGATATCTATTGCTTCTTTTTCGCTTCCTACATCTAATGCTAAAATCAAATTGTTTTTAATGTTCATAATTTTATATTTGTTGTTATTGTTTAAATTATTTTTTTCAAAATCAGTTTTGATTGTTTTTCATTGTGGTGGTTTTATGCCATTATTTTAACTGATATCTATTTTATAAGAATTACAATTTATTTGATATTTTTAAATTATTTGTAAATCATTTTAGTTTATTTTACTTAAATAAACTTCATTCTTATGATTTTTTTAAAATGGAATTGATTTGCTTATCGCATTTTTTAAAGTATACTTGACTAATTTTTAATTAGATTTATATATAATAAAATAACAAAAATTATAGTGTCAAAGGGTAATTAATAATTTTAAATTTATGTTTACCTAAATTTGATACAAAATAACGAGAGGAATTTATCATGCATATTATGGAAGGATATTTACCGGGAGAATGGTGTGCAGTATGGTTTGTCATATCTTTCATCATTGTTGCCTACGGTATATATCAAATTAAAAAAATAGTAGACGAAACTCTCGAATCTAAAGCGTTACTTGCTGTTAGTGGAGCATTTATGTTCGTCTTATCATCTTTGAAATTACCTTCTGTTACTGGAAGTTGTTCTCACCCTTGTGGTAACGGATTAGGTGCAGCATTATTTGGTCCTGCTGTAACTGCTGTTTTAGCAACTATTGTTCTTCTTTTCCAAGCAATTTTACTTGCTCACGGTGGATTAACTACTTTAGGTGCTAACATCTTTTCAATGGGTATCGTTGGACCATTTATAGCATGGATTGTATATAAAGGTTTAATAAAAGCTAATGTATCTTCTACAGTTGCAATATTCTTTGCTGCATTTTTAGGAGATTTATTAACTTATGTAGCAACTTCATTCCAATTAGCTTTAGCTTTCTCAACTCCATCATTCGGGTCTGCATTAACTAAATTTTTAGTTATCTTTGCTGTAACTCAAGTGCCATTAGCTATTGGTGAAGGTATATTGACAGTAATTATATGGGATAGATTAAAAGCATACAAACCTAAATTATTAGATAAACTTGGTGCTTTATCTCCTAATGAGGCATAAGGTGATATAAATGAAAACATCAACATTAATAATATTGGCTATTATATGTATCATATTGTTCGTTGCACCATTAATAATGTTTAATGGTCACGGTGAAGAGGATGGATACTTTGGCGGTTCAGATGGTGCAGCAGGTGAAGCTATTGAAGAAACTGGTTTTAAACCATGGGCTTCAGCTATATGGGAACCACCTAGTGGTGAAATAGAAAGTTTATTATTTGCTCTTCAAGCTGCTATTGGAGCAATCATTATTGGTTACTTCTTTGGTTACTGGAGAGGACAAAAAACTAAAGATGATTAATTTAATCATCTTTTAATTTATTTTTTGTGATTTTATGAAATTTGATATGGATTATATTGCACATAATAATGATTTAACAGAAGCAAATCCTTATTTTAAGCTTTTTTTAACAATTATATTGTTAATAGTAACGTTGGCTTTAGATAATCTATATTTCGATATTATTGTATTTACTATAATGTCAATAGTAATATTGGGCATTGCAAAAATTAATTACAGGTCTTATTTAAAATTTCTTTCAATTCCAATGGCATTTCTTATAATAACTTGTATATTTTTAATATTCTTTTTTGGTAGTGGAAAAGTAATTTATAATACGGGATTTTTTGGTATTGTAGTTACTGAGAATTCTCTTCATTATGGTGTTTATACATTTGCTAGAGTAATGGGATGTTTGCCTTGTTTAGGTTTTTTAGCACTCACCACACCTATCGCAAAAATATTACATTGTTTAGGCACTCTTAAAGTTCCAAAAATTGTTATTGAAATTGCTCTCCTGATGTATAATACAATATTTATATTCTTAAATGAAATTGATACAATGCAAAAGGCACAGGATACAAGACTGGGATATCATTCTTATTTCACATCATTCAAATCATTAGGTGCTCTTGCAAGTACTATATTTTTAAGATCTCTTGATAAAAGTGAAACATTACAACATTCATTGGATTCTAGAGGTTATACTGGTGAACTTCCGGTTTATGAACCGAAAAAAGGTGATTAATAATGTTAGAAGTACAAAATATTAAATATTCTTATAATAAAGATTATCAAGCTTTAAAAGGTGTTAGCTTAAAAATTGAAAAAGGAGATATGGTTGCTCTGTTAGGTAAAAATGGTGCGGGTAAATCTACATTGTTTCTTCATTTAAATGGAATCTTTCAACCGGATGAGGGCAAAGTGTTCATTGATGGAGAAGAACTCAAGTATGATAAAAAATCACTTCTTAAATTCAGACAAAAAGTGGGTATCGTATTTCAGAATCCTGATGATCAGATTTTTGCTCCAACAGTAGAAGAGGATGTTGCTTTTGGACCATTGAATTTAGGATTATCTATGGAAGAAGTCCAGGACCGAGTGGAAGATGTCTTAGAACGTGTTGGAATGACTGGCTATGAAAAAACAGCTCCTCATCATTTGAGCGGTGGTCAAAAGAAAAGAGTTGCAATAGCTGGGATTTTAGCTATGAAACCGGAACTCATGGTTTTGGATGAACCTACAGCAGGTTTGGATCCTAATGGTGTAACTAATTTGGTTAAATTACTAAAAGAGCTTAATGAGGAAGGGATTACAATTCTTATTTCAACACATGAAGTAAATTTAGTTCCGGATTATGCAAATAAAGCTTTTGTAATGGTTGATGGTAATTTAATAGCTGAAGGTACTCCTAGAGAGATTTTTTCACAACCGGACATACTTGAAGAGGCAAATTTGGAGATTCCTATTGTAACAGAACTCTTTCAGCAAATTGAGGCTGAAGGTTTTGACATAGGTGGGAACTATCCATTAACAATTGAAGAAGCAAAACAAAGGTTTTTAACACTTTTAAACAAAAACTAATTTTTTTTAAATCACTAAATTTATAATAATTCTTCAATTTAAAGTATTACTTTTAGTAATAATTTTTAATACTATCTTATTTTTACTAAATATTAATATATTAAAATCAACATATTATTTTTTTAAGGTGAAGTTTATGAGGATTGGAATTTGTGATACTACATTTGCTCGTTTTGATATGGCTGCGGCCGCTATTGATGAGCTTAAAAATAATGCTACTGACTTAAAAATAATTCGCGAAACAGTTCCTGGAGTTAAAGACTTGCCTGTTACAGCTAAAATCCTCATTGAAGAGGAAAATTGTGACATTGTCATGGCACTTGGAATGCCTGGACCAATGGAAAAAGATAAAATGTGTGCTCATGAAGCATCAACTGGCCTTATCAATGCGCAGTTAATGACAAACACTCATATTTTAGAAGTTTTTGTCCATGAAGATGAAGAGGAAGACCCTGTTGAATTGAAAAAATTGGCCGAAAACAGAGCACGTGAACATGCACAAAATTTAATCAAGATGATGTATCATAGGAAAGCTATGAGAAAAGAAGCAGGAATGGGTATGCGTGAAGGAAAAGAAGATGCAGGACCATTATAAGGGATAAAATGGGATTTAAAATCACTAAAGAAGATAAAAATGCTACATATGTGGTTCTTCCAGCATATAATGAAGCAACCAGAATTCAGCCGGTAATTGAATCCATTGCTGAGAAAGGATATAATATGGTTATTGTCAATGATGGATCATCAGACAATACTGTGGAAGTTATTTTGGAGTCTAAAAAGAAATATCCTAATAATATTCATCTTTATTCATTACTTCTTAATCGTGGTGTTGGTATTGCAACACAAACAGGCTTTGAAGCTGTTTTAAAATTCAATCCTAAATATATTGTGAGTATGGATTCGGATGGTCAGCATTCTGCCGATGATTTGGATAATGTAATAGAACCTTTGGTTACTGGCAGAGCTGAGGCTGTAATTGGTGTAAGACCCCTTAAAGATATGCCTAGAACCAGAAGCTTTGCAAATAATATTATGAATATTCTTACCAGAATATTCTATGGTGTTAATGTCAGCGACTCACAAACAGGTTTTAGAGCTTTGACAATTGACGCTTTGAATCAAATTACAATCAATGCCAGAGGCTACTTGATATCCTCTGAATTTATACGTGAAATTAATGATAATGAAATTCCTTTTGAAGAGGTTACTATTCAGACAATTTATACTCCTGAAACTCAGGCAAAAGGAACTGATTCCAAAGTTGCATTAAAAATCTTATTTCAGATGATGAAACATAAACTATTTGGTTAAGGTGAAATCATGTTAATTTATTCAATTATATTTCCGATAATTTCTTTAATAGCTATTTTAATCTTTTTTTATAGATATAGAAGTGGAAAGAATTCATTTTCTTCATTTTTAATTTGGACAATAGCATGGATATTTGTAATCATTTTTTCAATTTATCCGGATTCAAGTCTTGTCTTTGCAAGAGCATTTGGAATTACCAGAGGACTTGATTTTATTATCATTGTCGCATTAGTCTTTATATTCTATTTAGGTGCTAGATTATACTATAAAATTGATAATCTGCAAGATGATGTAAATAAGCTTGTTAAAGAAGTAGCTCTAAACAATGAAATCAGTTTAGATGATGAGGAAGAATAATTTTATGATATATTTTAGAGGATGTACTGCACGTGAAAAGGAAACGTCAATAGCTGATGCAACAGAAGAACTGTTAAAATCAGCCGGTGTTGATTATACTGTTTTGGAAGATGAAAAATGCTGTGGTTCTGTATTATTGCGTACAGGGTTTGTTGATGAGGCAAAAGAGCAGATTCAAAAAAATACTGAAGTTTTATCCAATAATTTAATATTGACTTCATGTGCAGGATGTTATAAAACCTTAAAGGATGACTATGAAGGTTTGGATGTTATTCACATTTCACAGTTTTTAAAAGAACTTATTGATGAAAATAAATTGGATTTTACTAAAAAAGATTTAACTGTCACTTATCATGATTCCTGTCATTTGGGAAGGCATTGCAATGTGTTTGATGAGCCCCGTGATGTTATATCCTGTGTAGCCAATTTGGTTGAAATGGAGAATAACCGTGAGGATAGTTTATGCTGTGGTGCTGGAGGTGGCGTAAAGTCCGCTTATCCTGAAATCGCTTCACAGATGGCTGAATCTAGAATAACTCAGGCACTTGACACTAATGCTGGATTATTAATAACTCCATGTCCATTCTGCAAGCTTAATTTAAAGGATTATGGAGTGGATGTTTTGGACTTGACTGAATTTTTGGTTAAATATGGTGGTGAGTAAATGAAAAGCAGTGAACTTGAAACCATGAGAAAATCCTTCAATACGGTTAAATCACGCTCGTCAGAGATAAAAAACTCACCTCAAGTCAAAAGACTGGAAAATAGAGTTCGTGAAATTAAAAAATATTCTATTGAAAACTCCAATGAATTATATAATATGGCTGTCGAATCATTTAGCCGAAACGGAATTGATGTTGAGTTTGCCGAAACTAAAGAGGATGCCATTGATATTATTTTGGATTTAATTAAGGATTATGATAATAAGGTTATTGCCAAAGCAAAATCCAATACTTTAGGTGAAATTAATCTTAAAAATGAATTGACAAGTAAAAATTGGGATGTTGTTGAAACTGACTTGGGAGATAGGATTTTACAACTTAAAAAAACTGACAATAAGCCGGTCCATCCGACAGGTCCGGCATCTCATTTGAATGTTTCTGAAATAACTGACATTGTCAATGATTCACTTGACAGCAATGTTGATCCTATACCTCGTGAAATCATGGAGCTTGTAAGAAGTGATGTTTTAAATCGCTTAAAAAATGCTAGTGTAGGTATATCTGGTGCCAATGCAATAGCATCTGAAGAAGGTTCATGTGTAATGGTTCACAATGAGGGTAATATTTCATTAGTTTCACTAAAAGATTTGCATATAATTGTAGCTGGAATCGATAAAATTGTACCTACATTGGAAGATGCAATCTCTGTTTCAAAACTTGAAACCGTTTATGCTACAGGCAACTATGTGACTTCATATATGAATGTAGTATCCGGACCGTCAAAGACTGCTGATATTGAAAAGAGGCTTTTGAAAAATATGTATGGTGCTGAAAAGGTTGTTGTTATTCTGCTGGATAATGGAAGAAGTGATGCTAGTGAGGAATGCCTCTGGTGTATTGGATGCGGCAATTGTGTAGTTCACTGTCCTGTCTATAATGCTGTCGGAAACGAGTTTGGATTTAACAATTATTTAGGTGGTCGGGGTGTTGCTATGTCAAAGTTCATTGAAGATGATGAGGCATGTTATGAATCCGGCCTTTACATGTGCACATTATGTGGCTTGTGCACTTTAAACTGTCCGGTAGCTATTCCAACAAATGAAATTATAGAAAATATGAGAAAACTATCTTCAGAAGTTGGTTTTTATCCTAAGGTTCATGGGAAAATCAAGGAAAATGTAATCAAGAATGATTCTCCATATTAATCAAAGTTATATGTATAAATTATGAGTGAGTCATTATTTTTTTCATGTAAATTTTTTAACTTTTTTTTAATGCTTTTAATCTATAAATAATAAAATTGATATATGTTATAATAATTAAGCATTATTTGTTTAATGTTATTTATAAAAATAAATTAGGAATTAGAATATGAAAAATAAGATATTTTTAGCATTATGTTTAATATTGGTTATTATATCAATTGCTAGTGTATCGGCTAGTCAAAATATAAATCAAACATTAGACATTACAGATAATGGAAATTCCGATATAATTGGGATTCCTGTGAGTAATATTGATGCTAATGACACTGTCTCATTGGCATGTGATGAAAATAATATTGTTATATCAAATGATGAAAGTGCTGGAAATGTATGGTATGTTAATGGAACCCAAACCGGCAGTAATGATATTTTAAACAGTAATTACATGGATGATTCTGCAATGGATTCTTTAAAAAATAATGGAATTTATGGTGCTGGTTTAAACAATTTTGCTAAACAAGATTTAAATGTTAATATTGTTGCTGATCCGATTACTATCGGTCAAGATGCAATTGTTAAAATCTCCGGTTGGGCTGACGCTACAGGAGAAATCACAATTACTGTATATGGCAGGGATTATCCGTTCCCTATTACTGGTGGCAATATGACAATCGGCATTCCGGATTTATATGAAAATACTACTGTTGTGTTTACCTATTCTGGTGATGAAAACTACAATAACTTCACTAAAAGTGTAGATATTATCGTTAATCGCGTTGATTCAAACATCAGTGTTATAGTTAGTGAAGGATATGAGGGAGATCCGTATTATGCTAATGTTTTACTTCCTGGTGCTGCT
>NZ_JAZRJY010000074.1:0-26933 GCF_045646045.1 Methanobrevibacter sp.
TTCTGATCGCTATGTGCAGACTGGTAATGATGTAACCTTGACTCTTACTAATCTTGCTGCTGGTGAATATCCTGTAAGTGTTATGTTTGGTGATGATGTATATGATGTTAAATATAATGAGACTTCATTTACTGTTGCGAAGGCTGATCCGGTATTTGATATTGCTGCGGATGATGTTGTTTATGGTACTAATGTGACTGTTGTTCCAAGTACTGTTGCTAATGCTGGTGTTGTGGGTTATGCTATTCTTGATAAGGATGGCGTTGTTGTTGCAAGTGGTCCTGAAGATATTGCTGATAACTTTACTGCTAAATTGCCTGCGGGTACTTATACTGTTATTGCTTCATTTAGAAATGCTAATTACACTGATGATGTTGCTGTCCGCACTGTGAATGTTAATAAGGCAGGATCCAATATTACTATTGATGTTGAGTCAATTTATAAAGTTGGTGACGATATTGTTATTCGTTTAACTACTGAGAATATTACGGATTCTGATGCAATCAGTGTTACAATTAATGGCGAAGCATTCAAAGTTGTAAATAATGAAGTGACTATTACTGGTGGTCTTGCTGCTGGAAAATACATTATTAATGCTGTTTTAGCTGGTAATGAAAACTACACTACTTCCAGTGCTAATAGGTCATTTGAAGTAATTAAAAATAATATTACTATTGATTTGACTGCTACTAGTCCGATTTATGCTGTTAATCCTGTTAATTTCACTGCTACTTTAGGTGAAAAGGTTACTGGTGATGTGATATTTACTATTAATGGTGCTTCTTACACTGTACATGTTTCAGATGATAACAAAGCGATTTATGAGTACACTCCTGTTAATAATGAGACTTTAACTGTTGTTGCTACATTTGCTGGTAATGATGAGTATAATTCTAATTCAACTACTCGAAGCTTTGATGTTGAGAGAGTTTCTACAAATATTGATGTTACTGTTAAAGAACCTGTTACTTATGGTGAAGATGCAGTTATCTCTATTGAATTGGATGCTCCTGTTAATAATACTGTTAAATTGACTGTAGATGGTAAAGAGTATAATGTTCCTTTAACTGATGGTAAAGGCGGATTTAATGCTTCTGGCTTAACTGCCGGTCCTCATGAAGTTAACGTAACCTTTGCTGGTGATAATAAATATGTAGAAAGCAATGATACTGCAACATTCACTATTGATAAGGCTGATTTAACTGCTGATGTAATTGCTTTAAATGTAACTGTTGAAGAAAATACCATGTTTGTAATTGATGTTCCTGATGACTATAATGGAAATGTCTCAATCACTGTTGACGGCAAAGTATTGTACAACGACACTGCTAAAATTATTATTGATGCAGATAAGTTGACTGCCGGTGATAAAACTGCTGATGTTGTCTTCTATGGTGATGATAATTATGGTGAATTAACATTGGATGATATTGAATTTACTGTCTCAAGAGTTGTTCCTGAGATTGCTGTTGATATTGATGCTGTGACTTATCCTGATAAGGCTGTTGCTGTAATTAATGTTGCAAATAAAGCAAACGGTACTGTTAACATTACTGTTGACGGTAAAGTCTTTAAAGGTGAGATTAAAAACGGTGAAGGTAGTGTTGATTTAACAGGTTTAAGTGCTGGTGCTAAAGTTGCTGATGTTAAATTCTTCACAAGTGATGATTATAATGATAATGCAACTTCTACTGCTAAATTCAATATAAACAAAGCAAATTCAACTATTACTATTACTGTTGAACCTGAATATGTCTACAATGATACTATCACTATTGATTTAGATCCTAGCTTTGATGGTGTTGTTAATGTGACTGTTAATGGTGTGATTTATCCTGTTAATAATAATCAGGTTGTTATTGATAGAATTGCTGCTGGTGATTACACTATTATTGCTAATTTAGCAGAAAGCCAAAATTACACTGGTGCTACTAATTCAACTACATTTAAAGTTAAACAGGCCGAATCCAATATTACAATTGAAGTTGAGTCTATTTATAAAGTTGGTGACGATATTGTTATTCGTTTAACTACTGAGAATATTACTGATTCTGATGCAATCAGTGTTACAATCAATGGTGAATCATATAAAGTTGTGGATAATGAAGTAATTATTACCGGTGGTCTTGATGCCGGTAAATACATTATTAATGCTGTTTTAGCAGGTAATGAAAACTACACTACTTCCAGTGCTAATAAGTCATTTGAAGTAATTAAACTTAATACTACGATTTTCATATATGCTACTACTCCACGTGAAGTAGGCAGTCCTTTTGATATAGGTGCTGTATTGGGTCATAGTGTTACCGGTGATGTTGTATTTACAATTAATGGTACAAACTACACTGTAAAAATTGTAGATGACTGGATTGCTGTTATTGAGTACACTCCAGTTAATAATGATACTGTTAATGTTGTTGCTACATTCATGGGTGATGATAAGTATAACAGTATTTCAACTACCGGAAGCTTTGATGTTGACAAGGTTGATACTGAAATTGAAGTCACTGTTAAACAACCTGTAACTTATGGTGAAGATGCAGCCATCTCTATTGAGTTGGATGCTCCTATTAATACTACTGTTAAATTGACTGTTGACGGAACAGATTACAATGTTGGTTTAATTAACGGTAAAGGATCTTACAATGTTTCCGGATTAAATGCTGGTCCTCATGAAGTTAATGTGACCTATGCTGGTGATGCTAAATACATTGAAAGTAATAACAGTACAACATTCACTATTGAAAAGGCTGATTTAACAGCTGATGTAACTGGTTTAGATGTCACTGTTGAACAAAATACTTCATTTGTCATTGATATTATCAAAGACTTTAATGGAAATGTTTCAATTACTGTAGATGGTGAAGAATTATACAACGGTCCTGCAAATACCATTGTTGAAGGCATTAAATTATCTGCAGGTGATAAAACTGCTGATGTTGTCTTCTATGGTGACAGTAATTATGATGAATTAACAATAGATAATGTTGAATTCACTGTCTCAAGAGTCACTCCTGAAATACTTGTAGAAATAGATAATGTAGATTATCCAAACAATACAACTGCAACTATTGCTGTTTCCAATAACGCTAATGGAACAGTAGAAATAACTGTTGATGGTAAAAAATACAAAGGAGAAATCAAAAACGGTGAAGGCACTGTTGAATTAACTGATTTAACTGCAGGTGCTAAAGTTGCTGAAGTAGAGTTCATATCAGGTGATGATTATAATGACAATGCAAATACTAATGCTAAATTCACAGTAAATAAAGCCGATACTCCTATTTCATTAGAAGTTGAAGAAGGTCTTGTTGGAGAGTTAACAAATATTACTGTTGGACTTGATGCTCCAGGTATTGTCAGCGTTAAAGTTAATGATACTATTGTTTATGTAGGTCCTGTTAACGACGGAAGCATTGTTATTCCTGTTTCTGATTTGACTAAAGGAGATTATGAGGTTATTGTTGATTATTATGGTGATGAAAATTACAAACCTAATTCCACTAGTAGTTCATTTACTGTAGATAAAAACAGCACTTATAATTTCGATGCTACTCCTACTGTTGAAAATCAGACTCTTATCATTGACATTGATTTACCTGATGATGCTACAGGAAATATTACTGTTAATGTGGATGGTGAAAACATTACCGTTCCTGTTAATGATACTATCAGCTTGGATTTAGATCCGGGTAATCACACGGTTAACGTTACCTATAATGGTGATGATAAATATGAACCAAAATCCAAGGATTTAGGCGAAATTACTATTCCTAAGGTTGATGATTATCCTATTAATGCGACTGTTGTTGATGATGAGTTGATTGTTAGTGTTCCTGAGGATGCTACTGGTAATGTTACTATTACTATTGGTGAGGATGATTATGTTGTTCCTATTGAGGATGGTAAGGCTGTTTTAGATATTTCTGGTTTGGATCCTGGTGATTATGTTGCTGATGTTACTTATCCTGGTGATGATAAGTATGGTCCTAATTCCAATTCTACTGAGTTTACTATTCCTAAGGTTGATGATTATCCTATTAATGCGACTGTTGTTGATGATGAGTTGATTGTTAGTGTTCCTGAAGATGCAACCGGTAATGTAAAAGTCAATATTGGTGATAAAGATTATACTGTTCCAATCAAAGACGGCAAAGCTGTTTTAGATATTTCTGGTTTGGATCCTGGTGATTATGTTGCTGATGTTACTTATCCTGGTGATGATAAGTATGGTCCTAATTCCAATTCTACTAAGTTTACAGTTCCTAAGATAGATAATTATCCAATGAACATGACAAATACTGATGATGAATTGGTTGTTAGTGTTCCTGAAGATGCAACAGGTAATGTAAAAGTCAATATTGATGGTAAAGATTATACTGTTCCAATCAAAGACGGCAAAGCTGTTTTAGATATTTCTGATTTACCGTCAGGAGAACATGATGTAATCGTTACATATCCAGGTAATGATAAATATGCTCCAAAAACAATCAAAGGCGTTATTAATACGACAGTTTCTCTTATCATAACTGCACCGGATGTTGTAAAATATTATAGTGGACCTGAAAGATTTATCGTTTATTGTACTGATGATAAAGGAAATAATGTTGACGGATTAACTATTAATATTACAATACATGGTGTAACCTACACCAGAACAACTTCCGACGGAAAAGCTTCAATTGCATTGACTTTAAATTCAGGTAATTACATAGCATTAGTTGAATTTGGTGGTAAAGATAAGTTCAAACCTCAAACTTTAAATGCTACTGTTGAAATTTTACCAACAATTTATGCAAAAGATGTATTTAAAGTATTTAGAAATGGAACTCAATACTATGCATTATTCACTGATGGTGAAGGTAACCCATTACCTAACATTAATGTTACATTCAATATCCACGGAGTATTCTACACAAGAACTACCAATTCTACAGGTTGGGCTAAATTAAATATTAACCTTCTTCAGGGTAAATATATTATAACGGCCTTTAACCCGGTTACAGGTGAATACCGTTCTAACAACGTTACTGTATTTACCTTAATTGTTGCTAGTGATTTAACTAAATATTTCAGAAACGAGTCACAATTCATTGTTCGTGTACGTGGTCCTGATGGTAATTGGGCTAAAGCTGGTGAAAAAGTAACATTCAACATACATGGTGTATTCTATACTCGATATACTAATGAAACAGGTCATATTAAATTGAATATTGGTCTTGAATATGGTGATTATATAGTTACAACTTATTATAAGGATGCTGTTGAAGCAAACCATATTAAAGTTCTTCCAAGATTAATTGTATCTGATTTCGTAATGACTTATGGAGACGGATCCGAATTTGTTGCGAAAACTCTGGATGGACAAGGTAATATTGCTCCATATCAAAAAGTTTCATTTAACGTTTTCGGAGTATTATATGATCGCATTACAGACGGTAATGGTGAGACTAGATTAAAAATACCTCTTCCTCCGGGAGAGTATTTAATGACTTCCGTTTATATGGAAGAGATACACGCAAATAAAGTTACAATTAAGGGATAATTATTTCCCTTTTCTATTTTTTTTAAATTAAATATTTCATCACAAAAAATCTAATTTTTTTTACTGAAACTAGTTAGTTATTTAAATATTAAAAACTATATTATATAATGATAAATTTTATCTAATTATATATAATAGGAGACGTTATAAAATGAAAATGTATTATGATGCAGATGTAAATACAGATGCACTTGAAGGAAAAACCATTGCTGTAATCGGTTATGGTTCTCAAGGTAGAGCACAATCCAGAAACATGGCTGATAGTGGTGCTAACGTAATTGTTGGTGTTCGTGAAAACGGTAGTTCTTGGGATTTAGTACAAGAAGACGGCATGACTGTTAAAACTATTGAAGATGCAGCTAAAGAAGCGGATATTATCCACATCTTGCTTCCGGATGAAATCCAACAGAAAGTATACAATGAACAAATTGCACCATATGTCGAAAGTGGAAATACTATTTCATTTTCCCACGGATATAATATTCATTTCGGCTTAATTGACCCGGCTGAAGATGTTAATATTGTTATGTTTGCACCAAAAGGACCTGGATCAATGGTAAGAAGAACTTACGAAGAAGGATTCGGAATTCCTGGTTTAGTTGCAGTTGAAAGAGATTCTACCGGTGATGCATTGCAATTAGCATTAGGTATGGCAAAAGCTTGTGGTTTAACTAAAGCTGGTGTTTTAGAAACTACTTTCAAAGAAGAAACTGAAACTGACTTATTCGGTGAACAAACTGTTTTATGTGGTGGTATTACTGAATTAATTAATGCAGGATTTACCACTTTGGTTGAAGCTGGATACCAACCTGAAATCGCTTACTTCGAAACCTGTCACGAAGTAAAACTCATCGTTGATTTAATTTATGAAAAAGGTTTTGCTGGAATGTGGCATGATGTAAGTAACACTGCTGAATATGGTGGTTTAACCAGAGGAAAAAGAATCATTACTCAAGAAGCAAAAGATGGTATGAAACAAGTTTTAACTGAAATTCAGGATGGAACCTTCAAAAAACAATGGGCTGATGAAAATGCAACTAACGGCGCTAACTTAAAAGAAATGAGAGCTGCTGAAAGTCAAAAAGACATTGAAATTGTTGGTGAAAGATTAAGAAAAGCTTGTGGATTACAAAAAGATGATTAAATTCATCTTTTAACTTTTTTTTACTTTTTTTTATTAATTATATCTATCGGGGGTTTTGTATGGTTTTCATTGGAATGGATCACGGTACCACCGGAATCTCTTTTTGTTTAAT
Source organism: Methanobrevibacter sp. (assembly GCF_045646045.1). GTDB lineage: Archaea > Methanobacteriota > Methanobacteria > Methanobacteriales > Methanobacteriaceae > Methanocatella. The sequence goes on from NZ_JAZRJY010000074.1 coordinate 6,802, forward strand.
GGATGATGATGAAAATATTTTAGATATTTTTAAAATTGGTAGGGAAGATTCTAAAAGCGGTAAGGTATCTGCTGTTGAAGAATTGTCAAAAAGATGTGATTTGGATTCTGTTAAGTTGATGGCAATTACTTATTCAATGGGTGATGGTATTAACAAGATTTTGCCTGCTGATAAGGTCAAAGACAGAGGTATATTATCCATTAACGGTGCGGGTAAAGTTACCGGCGGCGGAACTTCAGTATTTTCCGAGCTTGAAAATTCAAACATTCCAAGCATTATGATACCTGGTCTTCACAGGCATTCTACTTCATTAAACGATTTATTTAATGCAGCTTATTCTCATCAAGCAAGTCCTGAGAAGGTGAGTATTTCATATAATGCAATCAAGGAAACAAATTGGAAAAATTTCATCGTTGCAGATATATCATCAAACAGTGTTAACATATTAATTGAAGATTCTAAAATTAAAGGGGCAATTGATGCCTGCCTTGGGGCAATGGGAATTGTACATGGGCCACTTGATTTAGAAATGATACGTGATATTGATGAAGGAAAACGTACTGCCAATGAATGCTTTTCACATGCGGGTGCAATAAAAATTGCCGGTATTGACGGAAAAGTAGCTAACATGAAAAATCAGCTTCTTGAAAATTATGAAAATGGAGACGAAAAAGCTAAACTGGCTATCGATACATTAATAATGACTGTTGCGATGGAAATTGCAGGATTGGATGTGGTTTGTGAAAATGAAATAGACGGAATAATTCTTACAGGTTCCGTGGGCAGTGCAACAGAACCATTTAACTTCCAGGATGAAATCAACAAATACTTTAAGAATAAATATGAATTAAAAATAATTTCAAAAGAATCAGGAGCTATTGGTGCAGCTCAAATTGCCCGTGATGTTTACAAGGGTAAAAAGGATATTTTAGGTATTGAAGTTGATTTATCTTAAATTATCTTTTTTTAATATTTTTAAAAGGTTAAATTGGTGAGGTTATTCTTTTAAACTTACAAAAACTATATTTCCACCTTTTAAAGTTTCAATACCATTTTCGTTTTCTATAACTATGTTCAAATAATTATCAATAGCAATAATTTTTCCTTCAGCCTGATTATTATCTCTTAATTCAACTGTCACATTTTTGTTTTTAAATTGGTTAAATAATCTGTTTACTTGGTCTTTATCTGTCATATTTTTCAATCCCTTTTAATGTATATATTAATTATATTTTTTAAATTTATATACTTTAATGTTTAATATAATATTATGTCAATTAATCAATTAGAAAGCAATTTAGAAGCAATTACCCGAACAATTGCGCAACTTAAAAAAGACGGATGTACTGATGAGAAAATCTTAAATGAACTTTATGAGGAACGTGATAAAATTCTTAAGGATTTAAATCTCTAAAAAATCTTTTAATACTTTTAAATCTCCCGTTAAATCTATTTTTAATGGAGTTATAGTAGATTTTTGTGAAACTTTTAGTTCGTAACCGTCACTTCCTTTTTCATCAGATGTGTAAGGCTCTCCGCCTATCCAGTAATATGGTTGTCTTCTGGGATCCAGTCTTTTTTCCATTACTGGAGTATACATTCTTTTTCCTAATTTTACAACTTCAAATTCATCGTCTACAGGATTTTCAGGAATATTAACATTTAATAAATCAATCCCTTCAGGCAATCCTTTTTTCAGCACGATTTTTGCTAATTTATTAAGCATTTTTTCCGCAAAGCTAAAATCAACGTCTACAGCTCCGTTTTCAAATTTTATATGATCTTTTGTTACTTCTTGAGAAATGGCTATTGTCGGTATTCCAAAACTGGCTGCTTCAATAGCGGCTCCAATAGTTCCGGATGTTGTTAATTCTGCTTGACCTAAATTAAAACCCGTATTTATTCCGGATATCATTAAATCAGGTTTTTCATTAAGTATTTGAAATAGTCCTATTGTTACTGCATCGGTTGGTGTTCCGCTAACTCCATAGGCAATACTTCCATCTTTCAAACATTTTTCATTTACTCTTAATGGCTCATATAAGGTTAATGCATGACCAATTCCGCTTTGTTGTGTCTCAGGAGCTACAATAACTGTTTCACATAAATCTTCAACAGCTTTTTTAGCAGAAAATATTCCTGTTGCGGTTACTCCGTCATCATTAGATATTAAAGCTTTCATAGTATTACTTATTGTTTTTCAAAATATTAAAATTTTTACTAATAATAAACTTTAATAATAATTTAATTTATAAATTAATATAGGATGAAACATGTGCAGGTGGAATTTTGGAAAAAGCACAACTGATTAATTTTATAGCTAAAGTATTGGAGGATTCAGGTTTTAAGGTTTATAAGAACTTTAAGACATCACAAAGGGTTATTGATATATATGCTGTACTTCCAACAACAATTGGTGATTTTGGTGTTGTTATGGCATGTAACAATTATGATAAAGAGTTTCAGGTAGGAATTGATTTATTAAAAGAAATGGAAGATGCTGCTGAAAGCTTAAAAGCTTCAAAAGTAGCTGTTGTAACTTCTGCATACTTTGACAATCAAGCTACTAATTATGCTTTGAGAAAAAATATTAAATTGGTTGATAGGGATAATTTAACCGAATTGGCTAAAAGATATCAAGATAACTCTCAACAAACTACTTTGGACAGTAATGATTATTCAACCCGTGATGTTTCATATATTGAAGACGAATATCCTGAATATACTTACGATGCCTCTGATATGGAGTATATAATGCGTAGAAGGGATGAAAATCCTATTGTTTATAAAAATACATTATATCCTCTAACTGATCAAGAACGAAATTCATCTAATCCAGTTTCCTCATTTTTAAATAGGCGTAAAAATAATAATAGTGGATTATATCCTGCAGATTTATACAATCGTAATTATAATAGAGGTCCATCATGGTTTGATCGCCTGCAGCCAATTTTAAGCAATCCTTTTGCTGTAATTGCTTTAGTTGTAATTATTTCATATTTATTATCCTATTTATTTGGTAATGTTTTAAAAATGAATTATGGTATAAGCGGATTAATTGAAATGATAGTTGCTTTAGCTTTATCATACGGTTTAACGTTTATATTTGTGGATAGATCAAAATTCTTTATTACTCGTGGAACTGTAATATTCTTTATTTCACTTATAATATTGATTATTTTAATATTTATCTAATTTTTTCTATTTTTTTCAGATTTAATGTATACTATATACAAAATATGCAAGCATGTGCTTACATTAATATACTATGAATGATGTAGTTTACATTATATCATTTGGGAATCATCTATCATGTTACAATTTTATTATTGTATTTTTAGTGAAATAATGATATAATAATATATATTAGGTAATATGGATTAATTCAATTGTTTTCATGGGCATTTACATTTTAAGGTGATAAAAAGTTTTTTTTTAAAAAACTAGTGTAAGTAAGTGCTTACTGTCGGAAAATAATTTATATTAACCAATGAAAAACGTTAAAACACTATGGACAAATTCCATAAATGAGGAGATATAAAAATGAATTACAAAAAAATAATATTTATTTCAATATTTTTATTGCTTTTATCAGTTGCTGCAGTTTCAGCTAGTGATTTAAACAATAATGATGTAATAGAATCATCTGATGTTGGTGATTCTTTAGTAATTGGAGATTCTGTTGTAGGATCTTCAGAAATTCAAAATTCTGAAATTTTGACTGCATCTGTAGGTTCTTTTGCCGATCTTCAAAAGGAGATTGATAATGCGCCTGCAGGATCTGTTTTAAATTTAACTAGAAATTATAATGGTCAGGAAGGTGCTGTAATCCAAATAAATAAAGATTTAACTATTGATGGACAAGGACACACTATTGACTGTTTAAAAAAATGTCAGGCATTTGATTCCAATAATGGAACAATAACATTAAAAAATCTTAATATTATTAACGGATTTGTAGATAATTGGCTTGGAAATGCAAATGGTGGTGCTCTATTTATTCAGGGTACTGCACAATTCACCATAGATAATTGTACATTTAAGGATAATTATGCTGATGATACCGCTGGAGCAATATATGAAATTGCGGATGGAGATTTAATTATCAAAAATTGTATATTCCTAAATAATCAAGCTGATGATTCTACCTGTGGAGCTGTATTCTCTTCTGATGGAAATTTAAAAATTTATAATTCTGTATTTGAGAATAATCATGCCTCTACCTATGGTGGGGCTGTATACTATTATGGTCAATCTATGTCATTATATGTCGAGGGATGTTCGTTTAAATCTAATAGGGTAGAAAATAATGTGCCTCATAGTTATTCTTTTGGTGGAGCAATTTATGCAAAATGTAAAGATTTCTATATAACTAATTCCTCATTCAATGATAATTATGCTGAAGATTATGGTGGAGCAGTATATTTCAGTCATTATTATGAGGATAATGGTAGTTTATATATAGATGTTAATTGTTCTACAAGCTCTTCTTTTTTCTATAATTCTGCTGATGATAATCAAGGGGGAGCTATTTTCTCAGAGTCCAATGTATTTGCAGAAAATACTAAATTTTCTCATAATTATGCATATGCTGGTGGTGGTGCTATTTATGCAAGTTTTGATCCAAGTTATTCTACTCTTGATAAAGAAAAAGTCGATGTTCATCTAAAAAATTGTTCTTTTGAATCTAATAAGGCTTCTGATGCTGGTTCTGAGTGTTATGGTGGTGCAATTTTTTCTAATAACATTGTAACAGTTGATAATTCTACCTTTAAGGATAATATTGCTGAGGATTATGGTGGTGCTATTTGTGCTAAAAATGTTTTTGTAAATTGTAATGATGATATTGGTGAGTTTTCTTCTTTCTTTATTAATAATAGGGCTAATACTAATGATGGTGGTGCTATTTATACTGAGGATGGTAGTGTTACTATGGTAAATACAATACTTTCCGGAAATTATGCTAATGTTGATGGTGGTGCTATTTATAGTAATCATGATGCAAATCTAAAACATTGTTTGTTTGATTCTAATACGGCTCTGGGAATTACATCTCAGTGTTATGGTGGTGCTATTCGTGCAAAAAATGATGTAACTGTTGATAATAGTACCTTTAAGGATAATTATGCTGATGATTATGGTGGTGCTATCTATGCTAAAAATGTTTTTGTAAATCGTCATGATGATATTGATGAGTTTTCTTCTTTCTTTATTAATAATAAAGCTGATGATAATAAAGGTGGTGCTGTTTATGCTGATGATGGTAGTGTTACTATGGTAAATACAGTACTTTCTGGAAATACAGCTGAAGTTGATGGTGGTGCTATTTATTGTGGTTATAATATTAATGTAAATCATTGTCTGTTTGATTCTAATAAGGCTGAAGGAGCATTATCTCAGTGTTATGGTGGTGCTATTTTTGCAAAAAATGATGCGGTAATTAATAATAGTACTTTTAAAGATAACCATGCCGATGATTATGCTGGAGCGGTTTATGCAAATAATATATATGTTAATAATAATCAAGGTTCCAACGAAGCTTTTAATTCATTCTTTATTGGTAATAAGGCAGGAGATAATGATGGTGGAGCGTTATATTCATACTGTGATACCCGTGTAAAAAATGCTGTATTTACTGGAAACAAGGCTTATGAAGACGGTGGAGCTATTTTTTGCTGTGATAATGCATACATAACTCACTGTTTATTTGAATCAAATATTGCAGATGGTGCTAAATCTGCTCAGTGTGAAGGTGGAGCTATTCACTGTAAAGATGATTTAACTGTAGATAACTCTACATTCAATAAGAATTATGCTGGAGATTATGGTGGAGCAATCTATGCAGATACTTTAGCATTAAGAGGACATTCCTATTTTGACTCAAACACCGCATATGATAATCAGGGTGGAGCAATATGGGTTAACATATTTAGAGAAGATGTAAAATATGCCACATTCACTAACAATAAGGCTGGTGAAGGTGATAATGATGATGGAGGTGCTATATACATTGATGATAAAAACTCACTTACATTTTCACAATGTGTCTTTATTAACAATCATTGTAAAGATGAAGGAGGCGCAATTTATTTAGATTCAAGCGGTTCTACATTGTCTTTAAAAAATAATATTTTTGTCTCTAATTCTGCAAATGAAGGACAGACTGTATATAATTGCGGTGAATTCGCTTCAATTAATGAAAATTGGTGGAGTAAGAATCCTTCAGAAAATAATGACCAATTAATTGAATGGAAACCTTGGCCACGATCAAATGTTCACCATACTGATAGTAATCCTTTGAAATTTACTTTTAAATTATCGGCCGATTCTTGTCAGGTAAATGACTCAGTAATAGCAACTCTTTCATTTGTTCGCCCTAACGGAAATCCTTCTGGGGAAATGAGAACTGAGTACTTTTCATTATCATCCCCACATGAAAATATCGTATTTTCTGATAGGGAAAACTATACAAACTATGTAAATATAACGGTATCTCCTCAAAAGGCAGGAAACTACCTTATTCATGGAAATTTATTTGGCGAATCAATAGCAAGGATATTATCTGCCGATGGTAGTTCTCCATTTGGTTTTAATAATGATGCCAATTATCCAGACATATCTGATAATTCTGGTAGTGCTATTGCTAACAGTGCATTTGTTAGGAATGTATATGATGGTAATGCACTTGCTGGTAGTGCATTTATTGGCAATGTATTGGATAATAACCAAACTAGAAATAATGCATCTGTTGAAAATAATCAATCCAATAGTAATGCACCGGTTAAATCTGTCAGTCAATCAGGAAATTCAAATAATTTGATTTATTGGGCATTGGCATTAGTGATAATTGCATTATGTGCCATTATAGTTTGGAGAAAAATGAAAAATTAATATTTTAATTTTTTCTTTTTTCTTTTTTTTCACTATTTTTTTAAAATTGGTGTATGAACGATATCTGTTGTTTTTTTAATCTAATGACATTCCTTTTTTTCTAGAAAAAACACTTCATTAAATTAAAATATTATAAATCACTATCAAAATAATTAAATGTTTCTTTAATATTAGTTAAAGATTCATAAAACTTGAAAAATTGAAAAGTTTACATATATCACTCTTTTTTCAATTCTAATACTATTAAAATTAATCCGAGCAAATATAAAAACCATATCATTATGTCAGTCGGGCCTGTTTCAATCCAGATTAATGTATGGGTTAATATTATTGAATATATTCCAATTCCAACACCTTTTTTAGCAAATGTGTGGATTATTTTTATAAATGTTCCCATAAACAGCATTTGAATTGTAAGGCCGATATAGCCAAAATCAAGCATTACTGGTCCAAACATTGTTGAAGTCAGGCAGACATCATAGTGGAGGACGTAATTTCCTATAAAAGATCTTGGACTTCCTGAAGAAAATATCATGGATAATATGTGGCCGTGCGTAGTTCCAGCCAGTGGAATGATTTTTTCAAATACCTCCTGTGTAAATGCTGCCCTGTAAAATATTAGCTCGATAGGATTCAGTGTCCAGTGTTGTGTAGCAATTGATTGGGATGCAATATATCCTACTGCAATCCCTCCAAGTGCAATTATTGCAACGAATAGAATGCCTATTTTATGAGAAATCTTTCCAATATAATACATTGTAATGAATACGCTAACCAGTATTCCAATGACAGATGTTCTATATCCGTTAAGCCCAAAAATCAATGCTCCAAGTAAAACCAGTAATAAATATTTCCGATTATAATATTTGGCAAGTAATATATTTATTAAAATTAAAAATAATGGATATGCAATTCTCCAAAGATTAGTAGTTGCGTTTGATTTTAAAACACTATTAAATAGCGGTATACCCCCCAGTAAAATCATATTAAGGCTTTGTAAGATTAGAGCAACTATGATAAATATCACTAAAATTTTCTCGGATAGAAAAGAAATTTCTTTAGTTTTTTCTATTGTAAACTTTTTCGACGTGATAAAAGCAGCTATTGCAAAAAGCATTGCTGCAAAAATTATTGTCAGTATTGTTTGTGTATTAAGCGGGTCTTCAAATCTATAGTTGAATGATCCAATATAACCCATAACTAAAAAAACCAGAATAGCTATCGGGATGATATATGGATGAAAAAAATCTATTTTTCTAGCGCTGAAAGACATAAGTTTCCTCCAAAGTTAGGCATTGCAGCTACATGTGTGTGAACATAGCTAGCCAGAGTATTTTTTTCCATAAATCCGTCCTGAAAATTATAAGATCCTTTTCCACGAGTTATTTTAAATGCAAAATCATGTTTTGGCTTATCTACTATTACTTTTGAATAGTGGAATTCATGTCCGTGGAATACTTCTCCTTTTTTGGAGATAATATTGTCCTGCTGGACTTCGGCAATTGTATACTTCAGTGCCTGTACACGGTCTGTTAAAACTGCCTTGTAGGGATATACATTTACCTGTGCATCATCATGGATTGACTTCATAAGATACATTAAACCACCACATTCAGCAAATATAGGACGTTCATCCAAGTGGAAGTTCCTGATGTCTTTAAGCATATTTTTATTATCTGATAGTTCTTTTGAAAACAGTTCAGGATATCCTCCGCCAATGTATAATCCGTCGATGTCCGGCAATTGCTCGTCATTCAGTGGTGAGAAATATTCAACTTTTGCCCCATTCGCTTCCAAGGATTCTATATTTTCCTTATAATAAAAGTTAAAAACTTCATCGTATGCAACACCAATCTTAACTTTTTTGGAATTTAGTTTATTCCATATAGGTTCCAAATCAGAGTTAATTTTAGGAGCTGTTTTTGCAATTTCAACCAATCTGTCCAGATCAATGGAATTTTTAATGGTTTCACACCATATGTCAATAAATTTCAGTGAATTTTCTCTCTCACGGGCAGGAACAAGTCCCAAATGCCTTTGTTCAATTGAAATGTTATCGTCCCGGATAATCCCTCCAATAACTTCAGTATCTGTTATTTCTTCAATTGATCGCTTGGTCTTTTCATAGTGGGCTTTGTTTTTAACTTTGTTCAATATAACTCCTGCAATATTTATTTTAGGGTCAAGTGCCTTAAAGCCCAAAACCAATGCAGCAGCACTTTTTACCAAACTTCTGGAATTTATGATTAAAATAACGGGAGCTTTAAGGGATTTTGCAATTGATGCAGTACTTCCAATATCATTGATTGAATCAATTCCTTCATAAAGTCCTCTGACACCTTCAATAACTGCAATATCTTTATCAACCATAGCTTTATTGTAGGAATCCCTAACCTGTCCATCATGCATAAAAAAAGAATCCAGGTTTCTGGATGTATTTCCAGTAGCTAATGTATGATAGGAAGGGTCAATATAATCAGGCCCTACTTTAAATGGTTGAACATTATATTTTTCTGATAAAGCTTTCATAATTCCAGTTGCAATTGTAGTTTTTCCAACTGCACTGCCGGTTCCTGCTAAAATTATTCTCATGAATAATAATTTATTTTGATTATATATTATTTTTTTGAAATACTATTATTTAGGACAAAATATCCATGCAAGTACTTACAGTTAAAATATAATGAAAAATTTATATTACATTAACCTATATATATTTATTAATATTTGGGGATTGAAAAAATGAATTTTAAAATGATTATTGTTATTTCATTATTATTTATTTTGTCCTTAACTGCAGTTTCAGCGACGGATTTAAATAATACTCAAGAAACTGATTTGTCATTGGTTAATCAGATTCTTTAGAAAGTGTTTTAACACCGCATCCATTTTCATCTCTTCAAAATGAGATTAATGATGCTCCTGCAGGGTCTGTTTTAACTTTAACTAGGGATTATAATGGGCATGCCAATGGTTTTATCCATTTGGATAAGGATTTAACTATTGACGGTCAAGGTCACACTATTGATTGTTTGGGTGAAAATAATTGTTTTGCATTTTATTCAAAGGGAGGGTCTATAACTTTAAAAAATCTTATAATAATCAACGGCCATCATGTTCATCAAAAATGAAAATTGGATTACTTTTGAAAGCTGTTTGTTTGTAAATAATCATTGTACTGATGAAGGTGGAGCGATTTATTTGAATTCAAACAATTCTCATTTAACTTTAAAATATAATATTTTCATGGGCAATGGTGCAGATGATGAAGGACAAAGCATATTTAACTGCGGTTACTATGATTCAATATACAATAATTTCTGGGGAGGTAAAAATCCTAGTTCAAACAATGATCAACTGATTGAATGGAAAGCTACATTTTTCCAAAAGAATGTTCATCACAGTGATAGTGATCCTTTAAAAATGGATTTCACATTGAATGTGGTTGATTGTCCAATAAATGACATATTTAATGGTGTTGTACATTTCTATAAATCCAATGGACAATTACCTTCTGGAGAACTTACCGGCACTAACTTTATTAATTTTACTGCAAGTCCAAATATTGAAATTATTGACAAATTTTATGGTAAAACTCGGGCTGATGCTACATTTGCTCCTGATAAGAGTGGTAACTATACAGTCACTGCTTCTTTATTTGGCAATTCCATTTCAAGAAAAATTAATGTATTCGATTTTAAAATTATTGCATCGGAGATTACTACATTTACTAATGTACCTCAGACATTTAAAGTACATCTTGAAGGGGATAAATCACACACAGCTAATCAAAAGGTTAGAGTTAGTTTCTTTAAGGCTTATGATTTAATCACTGATGAAAATGGTGATACAAACATAACTTTCAATGAATTGAATCTTGATAGCGGAAGTTATTTGGTTAAAGTGTCTTCCTGCGGTTTTACAGTTAATTCCAGTGTTAATATCATAACTACAATTTTTGCTGAAGATGTTGTTCAAGTTCGCGGTGATCATGTTACTTTCAAGGCCCAATTCACAAATGTTAAAGGTGAATTTCTGAAAAAAACAACGCAGGTTCAATTTGCACTTGATGGTAATCCATATTATTCACTTATTAAAGATGAAAACGGTAATGCATTGGTTGATTTTTTTTCATTAACTCGTGGTGAACATAAGGTTTTAGTCACAAATCCTGAAAATGGTGAATACAAAACTCATAGAATTGTAATTCTTGCAGGATTTGGCAGTGAAAATGATTATACAACTAATCAAAGCGAAGATTCCCATAGCGTTGCTTTATCTAATGAAAATCGATTAAACAATAATATATTGGTTGTTAATCCTGTAGATGCACTGACAAATTATTTAGTTAATGATGTTGGCATCTTTAATAATGTTGAATTAGATAATGTTGAATCATATGATGATTTGGACAACAAATCAAAAGATAATCAAATTAGTAAATCAATTACTCAATCCAAAACAATTTTAAATAATAATAATCTGTATTTAGTATTGTTATTGGTATTGATTGTTGCTTTAGGTGCATTTTCAATTAGAAAAATGAAAAAATAATTATAATTATTTCTTTTTTTCCTATTTTTTATAATAGTATCGGGTTGTTTCATAGATTAATCGTTTAATTTCTTTTAAATGAGGATTAATAGCTTTATCTTATATTTTTTTTAAAGTTTTTTTTACTATTACTTTATATATTATGAAATATATATTTTACATAATCTTTGTGGTGGGTATTTTTTACGCCCTGTCTGATATTTATTAAAGAATGAAGGTAAAAAGGATGTTTAAAAAAATTATTCTTATTTCGTTATTGTTGTTTGTTTTATCACTATCTGCTGTTTCAGCGGCTGATTCGTATGATGTAGATAATTCATCATTAACTACTGATGATTCAATTTTGGGAAATGCTGATATTCAATATCCGGAAATAAGCCTTCCTAAAGGTAGTTTTCATGATCTTCAAGAAGAGATAAATAATGCTCCTGTAGGTTCTGTTTTAAATTTAAATAGGGATTATGTGGGGACTGGAGGCTATAGAATTCATTTGGATATAAATTTAACCATTGATGGTCATGGCCACACTCTTGATTGTTTAGGCGGGAATGACTGTAGTGCATTTAATTCAGAAAGGGGCACTATAACATTGAAAAATCTTAAAATAATTAATGGGTATAATGATTATTCTTATATGGGCGGTGCTATTTTCATTAAGGGTTCTGCACAATATACGCTAGAAAATTGTATTTTCAATAATAACTGGGCTGATAATTATGGTGGAGCAATATATAATGGAGTTAATAAATCACTTACAATTATAAACTGCCAATTCAATAATAATGAAGCAGATGATAACGACGGCGGTGCAATATACTCTCGAGGGGATGTAATTGTTATGAATTCCTCATTCATATCTAATAGAGCATGTGATGTGGGTGGAGCAATTTTTTGTGAGAATAAAAATTTAATTATTGATAACTGTACTTTTAAAGATAATCATGCCGGAGATTCTGCTGGTGCGATTCGTGCTAATAAGATATATATTAATTTTAATCAAACAGTCCAATCATATAATTCTTTTTTTATTGATAATAGTGTCGATAGTTTACTTTCAGCTCTAGACGCTGGAGCAATATACGGAATTATGTTGTATTTAAAAAATGCCGTGTTCACTGGAAATCATGCATATTGTACTGCTGGAGCAATCAGTACGGAATTTATTAACTGTACGAATTGTTTATTTGAATCCAATGATATAAAATCTTTACACGGGGGAGCAATATATGTTCATAATAGTGTAAGTTATTTTCAAAATTCCATATTTAATTCTAATGTTGCTGACCAATATGGTGGGGCTGTTTACAGTACTGGAGATTTATTTATAGATAATTGTACTTTTTATAACAATTTTGCTTCTATGGAGGGTGGTGCTGTTCGTGCTAAAAATGTTTATATTAACACTAATCCGGGTAATGTTTCTTGTTTCAGTACTTTTATAAAAAATTCTGTATATGGTTATACAATGGATTCAAATGATGGTGGAGCAGTATTTGCAGAGGAAGATGTAAAAATGGTCAATACTTATTTTAATGGAAATTCTGCTAAAGTTGATGGTGGTGCCGTTTTCTGTGAAGGAACTTTAAATGCTGATAATTGTTTTTTCGAATCTAATGAGGCAAAAGGTTCTATTTTTCAGTGTTATGGTGGTGCAATTCGTGCGGAAGATGATGCAATAATAAATAATTGTACTTTTAAGGATAATTATGCTGAGGATTATGGTGGTGCTGTTTATGCTAAAAATGTATATATAAATAAAAATCAGGATTCTGATGATTTTAATTCTTTTTTTATTAAAAATAATGCGGGAGATGATAAGGGTGGAGCTGTTTTTGCTGAAGATAATGTAAATGCAGTAAATACAATGTTCAATGGAAATTCTGCTAAAGTTGATGGTGGTGCTGTTTATGCTGAAGACAATGTAAATGTAAAACACTGTTGGTTTGAATCAAATCAGGCTAATGGCGCTAAATCTACAACTTGTTACGGTAGTGCAATTCGTGCGGAAGATGATGCAACAATTAATAACTGTACATTTATAAAGAATTATGCCGAAAATAAGGGTGGGGCAGTTTATGCCTCTAAAGTAATATTAGAAAATACTCCATCTTACTTTGAATATAACACTGCTAGGGATTATGGCGGAGCGATATACACTAACAAATTTGATAAGGATGTTAAATATGCAATATTCATCAATAATAAAGCTGAAACTGAAGACGGTGGGGCAATATACATTAATTCATAAAATTGGATTACTTTTTCACAATGTGTTTTTGTAAATAATCATTGTGGTGATGAAGGCGGTGCCATTTATCTGGATTCAAGCAGTTCCCATTTGACTTTAAGATATAATATTTTCAGAGGCAATAGTGCAGATGATGAGGGACAAACTGTATATAATTGTGGAAATTATGATCAGATAATAAATAATTTCTGGTGCGATAATAATCCTTCATCCAGTAATGATCAATTAATTGAATGGAAATTTTTGGTATCAAATGCACATCACAGCGACAGTGATCCTTTAAAAATGGCATTGGATTTTACTTCAGATTGCAATGTGAACCAAACAATCACCGTAACTTTACGCTTCTGTCAAGGTAATGGAAATTCTTTTATTGGCAGACTTTTCGATTTGGAGTCAGTGTTATTCAATTCTAATCCTGAACTTGTATTTAAATATAGGCAGATTATTTCAAGTGATGTAATGACATGGATAACTCCCCAAAATGAAGGAATATATATTATATCTGCCAATTTGTATGGTTATACTGTATCAAAAGAGTTAGTTGTTTCACGGGACTAATCGATTTTTTAAATGTAAAAATTCAACCGAGCTAGAATTTTTTAATAATCACATAAAATGAATATTTCTACATTTTTTTTGAAATCTCATCTGTTCGGTACAAAATATCCATGCAAGTACTTACATTAATATATGATGAATAATATAGTTTCCATTATCTTATATATATGTTATTTGTGGATGGGTATATCATTGTTTTAAACAGAGTAGCTAGAAAAAAACATTTCTTCCTATTTCTTTTTTTTAACAATAATTTTTTATCTAATCATGATTTAACTTATATATTGTATTATAAATTATTATTAATGCGATAAAATTTGTATTTTTTAAAAAATAATTGAAAGTAAGTACTTACATGCGGAAAAAAACATATATAAATAAATTATAAACATAATAACATTATGGATTAAAACCGTAAAAAAAGGCGATATTATGAATTGTAAAAAGATTGTAATTATTTTATTATTATTGATTTTATCATTAACGGCTGTTTCAGCTGCTGATTTCAATAATGTCACAGAATTATCTGCTGATGCGGATGATTCTATAATTGTTGAAGATTCATTTTCAGAATCTTCCGAAATTCCGGATTCATTAGTTTCAAGTAATTCAGCAGGTACTTTCACAGATTTACAAGCATTGGTAAATAATGCATCTGCAGGCTCTGTTTTGGAGTTAAATATGGATTATAAGGGGGATAAAAATGCTAGAATCCAATTAAATAAAGCTTTAACAATTGATGGTAAAGGTCACACAATCGACTGTTTAGAGAAAAGCGGGTGCAGTGCATTTTATTCAAATAGTGGAACTATCACCTTAAAAAACCTTAAAATTATCAATGGTCACAATGGTAACACTGATAAGGGTGGTGCTATTTACATTACCGGTTCTGCGCAATATACCATTATAAATTGTACATTTGAAAATAATTGGGCTGATGACTATGGTGGAGCTATATACAATGAGGGATACACACTCAGAATCAAAAACTGTACATTTAACTCTAATGAAGCAGATGATCAAAGTGGTGGAGCAATATCTTCCAAGAGTAATTTGTATATTGAAAATTCAAAATTTATTTCTAATTCAGCTCAAATATATGGTGGAGCAGTATATGCCCTTTCATCATTTGAGGTTTATAATTCTGTATTTGAATCCAACAGAGCTGATGAGCATACTGGTGGAGCGATATATAATCATGAAAATCTTAAAGTTGTAAATTCAACATTTAGGAAGAATTCTGTAGAGTGGATTGGTGGAGCAATTTCATCTTTTAAAGATGCACATATTTATGGCTGTTTATTTGAGTCCAATAAGGCTGATGGGGTGATTGTTAATGATGTTTATGGTGGAGCTGTAAATTGTGGTGGAACATTATATATTGATAATTCAACATTTAAAGATAATTTTGCTGATGATTATGGTGGTGCAATAGCTGGTAATGAAATATATATTAATTATAATCAGAATGCAAATCAGACTTTTAACACTTTCTTTATTAATAATGAAGCTGATGATGATACGGCTGGTGCAATACATGCTAGGGAAAAACTGTATGTGAAAAATACAGTATTTTCAGGCAATAATGCATATGTTGATGGTGGTGCAATTTATGCAAAGGATGATGTAACTGCAGTTCACTGTTTATTTGAGTCCAATAAGGCTGATGGTGCTGTATCTCAGTGTTATGGTGGTGCAATATGTTCAAAAGATAATGATGTGTATATAGAAAACTCTACATTCAAAGATAATTATGCTGAAGATTATGGTGGAGCTATTTATGCTGATGCAGTAAATATTAATGTTAATCAGGCTTATCCTCAGGCTTTCAGTTCTTTCTTTATCAATAATAAAGCAGGGGATAATAAAGGTGGAGCAATCTATGCGGAAGATGATGTTAAAGCAGTAAATGCTGTATTTTCTGGCAATTATGCTGAAGTTGACGGGGGTGCAATTTATTCGGAGGATGATGTAGCTGTAAATAACTGTTTATTTGAGTCCAATAAGGCGGATGGTGCTACATCCCAATGTTATGGTGGTGCAATTCGTGCCGATATTGTGGATGTAGAAAATTCCACATTCAAGGATAACTATGCTGAAGATTATGGTGGAGCAATCTATGCAGATAGCGTATCTATTAATGTTTTCCAGTCCAGTCAACCTTTTAATTCATTCTTTATCAACAATAAAGCAGGGGATAATAAAGGTGGTGCGATTTATGTTGATGATGGTGATATTATAGCAAAAAATACGGTATTTTCAGGTAATAAAGCTAAAGTTGATGGTGGTGCTATCAACGGAGATGACAATGTAGCTGTCACCCACTGTCTATTTGAAAATAATAGAGCAGAAGGGGCTAGTGTAATGTCCTGTTATGGTGGAGCATTTTGTGCACATGATAATGCATATGTTGACAACTGTACATTTAGAAATAATTATGCTGAAAATGAAGGTGGAGCTATTCATGTAAATTATTTACAATTAATTAACACTTGTATTTTTGAGGGTAACACTGCTCGTGATGATGGTGGTGCAATTTGGACTGATATCATGAATGGTGATGTTTCACGCACTATTTTCATTGGTAATAAAGCTAAAACCGGAGATGGCGGTGCTTTTTATATTGATAATGAGGATGAGGTTATATTTTCAAGTAATGTCTTTGTAAATAATACCTGTGGAGATGAAGGTGGTGCAATTTATGCAGATGACATGGACTCTAAGATAAGTTTAAAATATAATATTTTCATAGGTAATGATGCTGGAGATACTGGAGACTCAGCATATGTCTGCGGTAACTATAAGGATATAATTAATAATTATTGGGGCGGAAAAAACCCTAGTAAGAATAATGGTCAGTTGATTGAATGGATGCCTTTATTTGTACCAAATGAACATCATACTGATGAGGATCCTTTAACAATGAGTTTAAGAATGGACAGTACTGCCATTGTTGGTGAAACTGTTACTGCAACCCATGTATTCTATAAATCTGATGGAAAACAATCCACTGCTCCGATTTTAAATGATGGGGTTGTTTTTGATGTAGGTAGGGCTGACTTAAAAGATATTAGGATTAATGAGTATTCCGTTTCTGCTGATTTTGTTCCGCCAGAAGAAGGGTCATATGTAATATCTGCTGATTTGTATGGTCAATCCATTTCAAAAAAATTATCCGTAACCGGTATTAAAATCATTGCTGATGATATAATAGCTTATTATGGTGGTTATCAGACTTTAAAAATACATTTGGAAGGAGATATCATTTCAAAAAAAAGAGTTGATGTTTCATTTAATTCTAAACATTATGTGGAATATACCGATGAAAATGGGGATGCTAGTGTATTGATTGACAGTTTGCCTGATGCTCTTGGAAATCATGATATAGAAATCAATGTTTTCGGCATAAATACAACCTCAACAATTACTATTTTATCAACAATTGATGGGGACGACTTTACTGCGGGTTATGGAAATAATTCCCAGTATAGTATCACATTTAAAGATAAAAACGGTGAAAATTTAAAAAGTGGCTTTTTAATCAGATATCAATTTGATGATTCCGGATTCAAAAATGCATTTACTCAAGATGATGGTCTCGTATCATTCGATATTTCTTCATTAACTCCTGGAGAACACAACCTCACTGTAATTAATATGTTAACTAAAGAAAATATGACTTATACTGTTGAAATTATGCAATTAGTGGGTGGTATTTTAAATAATGATAAAAATAATCAACCGAATCATGCATCTTATGAACCGGCAGATGTTGTGTCTCGAGAAAATCAACAGAGTAATTTTGCATCTTCAAATAATGATCTATCATATTATGGGAATGTTGTTGAATTTTTACCGGCAAATGTTGTCGACCAATTGAATACGGCTAACGGTTCTGCTGATGATAATCAATCAAATAATAATCCAGTAAAATCCATTAATCAGGCAAAAACATTTTTAAATAATAATAATTTATATTGGATATTGTTGCTGATATTGTTGGTTGTTTTGGGTGTATTCTTAATTAGAAAAATGAGATAATAACTTATTTTTCTATTTTTCTTTTTTTTTTAATATGCAATTAATTCATAAATAAAATTATTTATAGTGTGTACAATATACTTTATAATAAGGTGATATTTTGTTAGAACAATATGTACCATTTATTTGGTTAATTATTTTTGGAAACATTGAAAATCTTATCTTAGCTTCACAGGGGGTTGTTGCTGGGGTTAATTCTAAGATTTTAGCTGGTTTAAGTATTATTATTGTAATTTTGTGGTTGATTTTAGGAACTGTAGCTACAGACGTGGCCATGCAATATGCTAATGTCATAACATTCATAGGTGGGCTTGCTATATTTATATTAGGTATTCAGGCTGTTGTTGAAGCTGTTAAAAACATCAGGGCAGGTAAAGGAGGTAACTAAATGGTTAATTGGAAAGATTATGCTCCTTTTACTGGTTTGCTTATTTTTGGAAACATTGAAAACCTTATCTTGGCTTCACAAGGGGCTGTAGCTCAAGTTGATCCTTTTATTTTAGGCGGTTTAAGTTTAATTGCTGTAATCATCTGGTATTTAATGGGAGTTTATGGAACAAAATTGGCTATAAAATATGCTGATTATATTGAGATAATCGGTGGTGTAGCTATTATTATTTTAGGTATTCAGTCTATGCTTGAAGCATTTGGTATTATATTTTAAATACCATTATTTCTTTTCTTTTTTTTCTTTTTATTATTAATTAAAAAATAATTTTTTTTCAGATTCTAAATTTTTCAATCATTTTTAAATCAATTTTATATAATATTAAAAATAAAAATTAACTCATAATATATGGTGGTCAAATGAGAATATTGTTAATTCATTCTGATTATTTAAATTATAATGTAAAAAAGAAAACACCTGTAGCTGAAGAAATCGAAGAAGCTAAACATGACGGCTCATTTGATGATTCTTTAGTAGTATTTACAGCTGTTGAAAAAGAAGACGAAGACAATCCGCAAGGTATTGTTCAAAATCTAGTTAAAGAAGTTTTAAAAACCAATGACCAAGTTAATGCAGAAAATATTGTTTTATATCCATATGCTCATTTATCTTCTTCATTAAGTTCACCAAAAGTGGCAGTTGAAATTTTAAAAGATGCTGAAGCTGCTCTTTTAGCTGAAGATTTAAATGTTGTGAGAGTACCATTCGGATGGTATAAGGCATTTGAAATTTCCTGTAAAGGTCATCCATTAAGTGAACTTTCAAGAACAATCACTGCAGATACAGAAGAAGAAAAAATTGAAAGAAAACCTTCAAAATGGCAAATTCTGGAAGGAAATAAAATTACTGAAATTGAAGACTTTAACTTTGAAAACAAAGCCTTCAAACAACTTGTAGATTATGAATTAGGTCAGGGCGCATCCGATGAAGGTGAACCTCCTCATGTTAAGTTAATGAAGGAAAAAGAAATCTGTGACTATGAACCGGCATCTGATGTAGGTAATCTCCGCTGGTATCCAAAAGGAAAATTAATCAGAGATTTATTGGACGATTATGTTTATAATTTAGTTGTTGATCGTGGTGCAATGCCTGTTGAAACTCCAATTTTCTATGATTTGGATAATCAGGCAATTTATGAACATGCATACAAATTCGGTGAAAGGCAATACAGAACCGACACCAAAAAGAATCTCATGCTTAGATTTGCAGCATGTTTCGGCGCATTCAGATTAATGTCCGATTCATATCTGACCTGGAAAAATTTCCCGGCTAAAATTTTCGAATTAACCAGATACAGTTTCCGTTATGAGAAAAAAGGAGAAGTGGTTGGACTTAAAAGATTAAGAGCATTCACAATGCCTGACTGTCACTCATTCTGCTGTGACGTCC
>NZ_JAZRJY010000075.1:0-2469 GCF_045646045.1 Methanobrevibacter sp.
AAATAATGGAAAAATCCATAAAATGTTAATGGAAACATAATACTTTTTTTAATTCCAACACACAATAAACAAGTGAATGAAATATTTAATTATTTTAAATTTCAAAAAGTAGTGTAGAGAGAGGAAAGTGATACAACTATCACATGAGTTTTCATACTCTTCCTCTCCAAATAATTTTATTAGTTAATTTATATTTTAAATTTCAAATTATATATAATTAGGCTATTTAAAAAACTACCTTTTATTCATAATTTTAATGTTTCTTGATTATCATCTTTAAAAATTAATTAAACCTGATTCATGAAAAAATATTGAAATGTGAATAATTAAATTATTCACTCATTTTAGTTTAAACATTCATTTACCCAATTGATGAAATTGCTGGTGGAATCACCAGTTCTTTCAGCTTGAGTGTGTCCTTGATCCCAAACTGTTGAAAACTCAACATTATCATTGCCGACTTTATTTAAAACAGCCAAATATAAGTTTACATCGACACACTGGGAAGTGTCTCCCTGTTCAATACCAGTGTTTATTCTCCAGTGATTAGCCACATCTGAGCTTCCTGCACCATCATAATAGTCACATAGGTAATACATTGGATTGTACATGTTCACACGTGTTTCCATGCTGGTATTTAAGCTATCTGTTGCGGCCAAGTCATTTTTATATTCCTCAGCATAACTGCTTGAGTAATCACCATATTTGGAGTATTTTTCACTGTTGTTGTTGAGCAAATCGCTTAGTGTCTTGTCGAAATGTGATGAACTGTTTGCATCAAGACCGAACAATCCGTTTTCAGCTTGAGAACGATTCAAATCATCGAAAGCAGGTACTGATTTAGATGGATTTTTGCAATGTTTGACGAATGCTTCCAAACTGGTAATTTTGGCGGTATTTGTATTTGCATCATATTCAATCCAAGTATCGTTTCCATTTAATGAATCAATGTATTCTTTAGCGGTTTGATAAGTTGCTGATGAGTCTGAATCAGTGCTTTCGGTTGGCATTTCACCGCCCATATCTCCTGATGGCACCTCACCTGATGGTGCATCTCCACTTGGCATTTCTCCGCTAGGTGTTCCTCCAGACGGCATGGCCCCAATAGCATTGGAGCTTGGGGTGTATGGGAATGTTGTATCATTCAGGAAATTGTTCAATGACTCTTCAGTGACGCTTAACATGTAATCATAGTAGCTGCCGGATGTGTAAACCCCATTGTCACTTTCCTCAAGTGTCAATGTTTTGCCGTTTGGATCTTTTAGGCCTAATGCGTTAATGTAGGCGGCATATTCTGCTGCCAAATCATTGCTTAAGGCACCGGTGAATGAATCTGAACTTCTCACATATTGTCCCATGTTCCATTCGTATGCCCCATCTGCTGTGTCCAGATTAGTTATCGGACACCAGCACATTGCACCTGCAATTGCATTTGATAAGGCATTCCCATCCTTACCGACCATGGCTGCACCGATGTCTTCCAGATACGGATTATATAATTCACTGTTTCCGGAAGCTCCCATTATTGCAGACTGGGCTCCTCCTCCACTATGGCCGAAGGTGAATATTTTTTCACTGTCTCCAGGCAACACGTCACCATTGAATCTGTAGTAGGTTACGGCAGATTTCAAATCAACCACACCATCTGGCGCTTCAGCATTGTCTCTTCCCCTGCACCCTGCATTCAGATAAATGAAACCTGCATCAGCATAATCTTTGACTTCACCAGCATTGTAGCTGGTCGGTGCTGTGCATGCAGAATAACCTGGAGTATTAACAGGCATTACTATAGGTGCGGAACTTGCGGTGTAGTTTCCAACTTTGTTATTTTCATTAATTTTGCAACTGTATGTTCCATTTGAATTTTTGGTTGCATCAAAGTATTTTCCGGGAACATAAATTCCACAGGATTCATAATCAGTATCTTCAGGATTCATACAGTATACGAGCCCAATTTGATAATATATGTCATTTGTTTCGTCATATTGCCAGTTATTCATGTCTATTGAAAGAGCATCAGTTAATGCGCTTGCATTATACGAAGGCCCCTCACCTGCAGGAGCAGAATTGCCAGTTAGGAAAAACACTCCCACAACGGCAATTAGAACAATTAAGGCAATTATAATAATTTTATGTAGTTTTTCCATTTACATCACCTGAACTTAATAATAAATTAATTGCAAAGATTTATTTAAATTTTTATAAAAATATGGGGCCTGTCAGATATTTTTTTCCAAAATTTGAAGATATTATAAACCAAATTAAGATAGGCATCTGATAAGTTTTATAGAGTAAAAATATGAAAATCTTTAATTACTGCTAGTTCTAAAAAAAAGTAGTGTAGAGAGAACATAAGTATGACAACTATCGCATGAGTTTTCATATAACCTTCTCCAAAATAATTTTAATTAATTAATGATTTAATTTTTAAGTTATATATAATTAATAGCTAATTCATAAAAATGAAAA
>NZ_JAZRJY010000076.1:0-11668 GCF_045646045.1 Methanobrevibacter sp.
CGAATTAAGTGATTTTATGAAACAAGTAATGGTAGTAAGAACAGATTTGAAAATGGGTAAAGGTAAGATTGCTGCCCAATGTTGTCACGGATCGATTGGTTCTTATAAAAAATCAAGTAAAGAAAAGATTAGAAAATGGGAAAATGAGGCTTATGCTAAAGTAGTTTGTAAAGTAAAAACTGCAGATGAATTATTTGCTTTAAAAAGATTGGCGGATGAAAAGAATATTACTAATTATTTGGTAGTTGATGCCGGAAAGACCCAGATACCTACATCAAGTGTTACAGTTTTGGCACTTGGTCCTGATGAGGATAAAATTATTGATGAAGTGACTGGTGATTTGAAACTTTTATGATGTAAGTATCATTTTAATAATGGCTATTTTTAATTAAACGCAGGTGTGATTAATATCATAAAACAGGTTGTAAAAATTGGGGGAAGTTTATTTCCAGATTATGCAATTGAACTTGCCAAACAACTAAAAAACACAGATTCATTAATTATTCTGGGTGGTGGTGAGTTTGCAAATCTTATACGCAAATATGATTCTACTCAAAGCTTTTCAGCAGAGGTAACTCATTATACTGCAATCGATTGTATGGATATAATAGCAAAGCTTGTTGATGATAAGGTCGATTCTACAAAGTTGGCGTTTTCAATTGATGAAATAAATGAAATTTTGGATGAAGGATTCACACCAATTTTTGTGGTGTCTGATTTTTTAAAAAAAGAGGATCCCTTAGAATGCTCATGGGATGTTACATCAGATTCGATTGCAGCATATGTTGCACATATTTTCAATGCGAACCTTTTTATAGTAACAAATGTAAATGGTATATATACCCAAGAACCGGAAGAGCCGGGTTCAACATTCATAAGTAAAATCGATGCATCAAAATTACTAACTTTTCAAGAGTCATCGATTGATGTAATGTTACCTTCTCTTTTATTAAGGTTTGGGACTAATTGTTATGTTGTGAATGGAAAGTTCCCTGAAAGGGTTTTATCTCTTATAGATGATAATATAAATGATTATAACTTCGATTACACACTAATAATAGGTGATTAAAAATGAAAACTGTAGAATGTATTTCATGTAAACAAGAAATCCCATTAACTGGTCCATTTGTTGAATTCGAATGTCCAGAATGTGGAGCAAAAATTGCAAGATGTGAAAAATGTCGTACCTTTGGTCACGCTTACAAATGTGAATGTGGATTTGAAGGTCCTTAGATAAATGGAGGAATTAAAATGGCTGAAGTATTAGCAACTATGAAAATTATGCCTGAAAGTCCTGAAGTAGACTTAGATGCATTAAAAGTAACTATTGAAGAAGGAATGCCTGAAGATGCTGAATTCCAAAATATTTCTGAAGAACCAATTGCATTTGGTTTAGTAGCTTTAATTTTAAATTTCACTATTGAAGATGGTGAAGGCGGAACTGAATCTACCGAAGAATTCATCTCAGGTTTAGATGACGTAGCCAGTATTGAAATTACTGGTATTGGAAGATTAATGTAAATATCTTTCAAATTCTTTTTTTATTTTTCATTAGAAAAATTGTTGCATTAAACAACATTTATATATTAGTTTATTCATATTGTTAATTGTGATAATATGGTGGGCTATGAAGAAATTATAAAATTTTCTCCTTTTGTTTTAAATCATTTGATTTCACTTAAAAAAACTCATGATTATTATTTAAATAAATTTATTGATAATGAAACTGAAATTTCATATTCTCAATATTATATGTTCATGTTGCTCTATTTTGAACCGGATGTTAACCAGTCAGATATTGCTAAGGCATGCTTTATGAACAGAAGTGGTGTATCAAGAGCATTCAGCGATTTTGAAAAGAAAGGTTTGATTGAGCGCAAAATTAATCCCAACAATAAAAGAGAGTATATTACTACTTTAACTGAAAAGGGCTTAAAAACAGCTAAATTATTGGAAGAAAAGGAAATCGAATGGGATAATATGATTTGTGAAGAGCTAAATATGTCTCGTAAAGAGTTATTACAACTTTTGTCAAAGGTATCAATGAGATCTTTAAGTTTCAATCGTGAAAATTTCTAGTCATGACAAAAATTGCTGTACTTTAAAAATAGTTATTTTATAAAAAAATATAAAAGATTATGGTGATTTAAACTGATTCAGTCATCACCATATAAGTATTCTAATTCTGATTCATCAATAAGGTCAGAACCGCATTCTTCACATACCATATTTGATGGATCATTTAAACAACCGCATACTGAGCATGTTATCATAACATCACCTCTTGTGTATATTTTGTGTATATTTATATATAAACCTTATTGCTTTGGAACAATTTTTATCAGTAACTTCAACAAGATTTAAAATGCATTTCATCTCTCAAAAAAGATATGATAGAATTAGTAATTGCATGTTTTATAGGAATAATGATAGGTACAACAACAGGTATGGTACCGGGAATTCATGTTAATACGGCAGGTGCAATTCTTTTTGCTTCATCAACTTTTTTATTGACTTTTTTAAGTCCGGAATTTCTTTGTGTGTTGATGGTTGCAATGTCTATTGCCCATGCGCTAATAGAATTCGTACCGTCGATGCTTTTGGGTGTTCCGGAAGAGGGTACAGCCACATCAATCCTTCCAGGTCATAGGATGGTATTGCAGGGTCGTGCTAAGGAAGTAATAAGAATTGTATGTGTAGGAGGTTTTGGATCGATAATTGTTACGATATTGATGCTTCCGATATTTGCATTTGCTTTGCCGATATTGCATGACATATCTAAACCGTTTACATGGATGATCCTGCTTTTTGCTTCAATTTATTTGACGTATTCTCTTACCAGAACACATCGTGACTTTTTGTGGTCATTATTGTTGTTTGTACTGTCTGGAATTTTAGGTTGGACGACTTTTCAAACACCAATATCTTCAGGTATTTCGTTAATGTGCACTTTTTCGGGATTGTTTGGTATCAGTACTATTTTATTTAGCTTAAATGATAATTCAACACTTCCCCATCAAAATTCTTTTTATGATTTGAACATAGATTTCAATAAATTTAAAAGTATTTTTGCCGGAGGAATAACTGGAGCTATTCTGGGATTCCTGCCGGGTTTTGGGCCTGCTCAGGGAACGGTCATAGCTCAGGCAGCAAGCGGAGCAAGTGATAATGAAGACGATGATACGGTTAATTTTTTGCTTGCAACTTCTGGATTAAACATTTCCGATTGTCTGTTTTCTTTAATGGCCATTTATATTATAGGAAATCCCAGAAGCGGTATTGCTGTTTACATGTCTTATTTGATTAGTGAAATGACTTTAAATCATTTGATTATCTATATTTTTGCTTCTCTTTTGGCGGTTTCGGTTTCACTGGTTTTGGCCTTGAAATTGGGTGATTCCTTTTCCAGATTAATGGGTGGTGTTGATTATAAAAAACTTTCCATTGCGGTAATTTTGCTTCAAATTGTAATACTGTTTATTTTTATATTTTATTATGGTGCGCCTGTTGGATATATGGTGCTGGCTTTAGTCACTTCGACTGCAATGGGGATGCTGCCTCATTATTTGGGGATAGGCAAGTCCCATTTGATGGGTGTTTTAATTGTTCCTGCCATTATTATCTATATGCAGATGTTTGTTTGAATAGCTAGATAATTAACACATTATCAGCTATTTTTTCTGCTTTTTCTATTATCTCTGATGCATCATCTTTTGGAAATGCATCAACAATACATAAATCTGCGTGATCAATTTCTAAATCTTCAAAGGCTTCATTATGTATTTCATAACCTTCATTTATGTTATTAACTTCAAGGGTTTCTTTTAAGTTTTCAATAGCTTCGGGATTTATGTCATTAAATATTACCTTTTCAAAGCCATATTTTAATAGGTAGGTTCCTATAACTCCGCTGCCGCACATTGCATCCACTGCAATTCCCTTTTCAATATTGTTATTTTTTAAATAGTTATGCAGTTTAACAAGTTTTGATTCCGTTGTTGGGGCAACTTCAATGTGGTGCTTTGACTGTTCCTTGTTAACAATTATTTTTTCATCAATTAATGTTCTCATAACATTGCTTTGCACATCACACCCTTCCAGGAGTTCAAAATGTTTAATTTCTGTGTTTTTATTAAGTTGTCCAACAGTTTCCTGTGGACTTCCTTTAAGCACTCCTTTTACTTCAGGAACCTCTTCAATTAATTTTAAAGCAGATTCTTTTGTAAAATCAGGATGCAGTAAAATTAATGAGTTTTCATTAATGAATTGTGGATTTAAACTGCTGTAGTAGAATTCGCTTAACGGTACTGGACTGTTTCGTCTAAGTGTTGCTTTTTCTGGAACGATTTCTTCCTCTATCATAATTTTTAAAATATGGCTCATAACTATATCTATTGGTCTTTTACCACAGGAACATTTCATATAATCTCCAGTAAGTTCATTAAAGTCAATTAAATCTTTCAAAGGACTGAATTTTTTAATTTGAATGTCTTTGCACTTTTCACATTCCTGCAAATTTTCAATTTTTTGACCTAAATTTTCAAAAGTCGTATAACAATTTTTTCCACAACTGCATTTTCTATTCATATTTTAATATTGTTTTTACTTTATAATTATAATTTCACTCGTAATAAAAATTTATTAATAAGTATTACTAATAGTATTCTTACAAAAAATTCTAAAAAATGGTGATTTCAATGAATGACATAAAAGACAGTAATGGTTTAATACCGACATATAAAGTTTTTAAACAGAAATATACTCCTGAAGAAAAAATAATTTTGTCTGAATTACGGGAAAATCTTGTGGATTTGGCAATATCTGCTGGAGAGAATTTTCAATTAAATGAAAATAAATTATTGAATGATATTAAAAATTTCCTGTTTTCACGAATATCATTTGAATCAGGAAACATTTCAAATGAATATGTAGAATCATTATCCCATAAATTGCTGCAGGATATTATAGGATATGGACAAATCGATTCTCTAATTCATGATGATGATTTGGAAGAGATAATGATAATAGGTATAAACAAGCCTGTTTTTGTATATCACAGACAGTATGGGATGATGAAAACCAATATTGTTTTTAAAGATGAAGAGGAATTAACTGACTTGATTGATGTGATGGCAAGACAGATTAACAGAAGAATCGACCAGGAATCACCAATCCTGGATGGAAGATTAATGGATGGCTCAAGAATTAATGCAACCATTCCTCCCGTATCTGCTGACGGTCCATCCCTAACCATTCGTAAATTTAAAAAAGATCCGTTAACTATTATTGACTTAATTAATTTTGGAACGATATCTGTTGAGCTTGCAGCATTTTTCTGGCTGTGCTTTGATGGATTAGGGGTAAAATCTGCCAATGCAATCATATCTGGAGGAACAAGTTCCGGTAAAACAACAACACTTAATGCATTGACAGCACTGATTAACCCGAAAGAAAGGATTATAACCATTGAAGATACATTGGAACTTCAAATTCCCCACGAACATGTTATAAGGATGGAAACAAGACCTTCCAACACTGAAAATAAGGGAGAATTAACAATGAATGATCTGGTTAAAAACTCGTTAAGGCAAAGGCCTGACCGCATTATTGTGGGGGAAGTTCGTGCAAATGAAGCAATAACACTATTTACGGCTTTAAACACAGGACATTCTGGTTTTGGAACCCTTCACTCTAATGATGCACGAGAAACCATAACGAGACTAACAAATGAGCCGATGTCTGTTCCGGAAATAATGATTACAGCTATTGATTTTATAGTTATGCAAAATAGGATTTATAGGCCTGATGGTGTTTCATATAGACGTATCAGTGAAGTTGCAGAAGTTGTCGGCATGGAAGAGGGCACAGTTCAATTAAATAAGATTTTTGAATGGAATCCTGAAACGGATATGATTGAGAATGTGAGTGTTGCTTCAAAGACATTGAATGAAATCGCTAAATTAAGTGGAAATTCGTTAAATGATTTATACAAAGAAATTGGTAATAGGCAATTGGTTTTACAGCATATGGTTAATCAGGATATACGTTCTGTTGGTGGTGTTCAGGCAGTTTTGGAATTGTATTATAAAAATCCTCAAAAGGTTTTAAATCAAATTCTTTTAAATAGGTAGTGATTTGATGTTCGATAAACTATTCATTAATGTTGGAAATATTATTTTAGTTATTTATAATTTCTTTATAAACTTTAAATTTCCATCATTCGATTTTTCCAAAAAGGGAGATGTTAAAGGAGTTGACATTTCAGAAATTCAAATAAAAGACAGTGACCGTTTCAATAAATTTAGAAGCAGATTTATCAATAATTTTTTATCTAAAAAGGTCATGGCCGTTTTACTGATATTTGTTTTAATTTTTTATGTTTTTATTGGATTAGAGATTTCTTTAATGTTTGTTGTTTTGTGTGGAATGCTTTATCTTTTCATGAAAATATATCCTCAGATGAAACAAAAAAGAAGTTATTCAGATTTAAATCTAGAATTGCCTTATGCATTGAGGCATATGGGTATTGAATTAAAATCCGGTAAGGGTTTGCATGATACATTAATTACAGTTGCAAATGCTAATTATGGATCATTTTCCCGAGAATTAACCCGTGTTTTAGAGCAGGTTCGCTATGGTGAGTCAACTGAAAATGCACTTATGGAAATGTCTGGTCGTGTTAATTCAGATGGACTTTCCCGCTCTGTCCAGCAGATAGTAGGAACTTTGCGTGTAGGGGGTAATCTGGCTAATAGTTTACAAATCATTGCTGATGATATTTCATTTGACATGCATGTTAAACTAAAGGATTACTCTCAAAGATTAAATGCATTTATATTGATTTATACTTTTGTGGCTATTCTGGCTCCTGTAATATTGCTGATTATGCTAATGGCAGCTTCCACAGTAATGGGGGATATCATTCCATCAAATGTAATAATGGTTATGTATGTGGTGTTATTCCCTATGATTGTTGTATTTATGGGATTATTAATTAAAAAATTAGAACCGGAAATTTAATAGATTTGAAATCTATTAAATTTGGTTTTTTGTCATTTCAGTATGTTTTCAACACCCTTGGTTGCTAATAGCCCAACAAAGGATCCTTGTGGAGTCATCACAATATTTCCTTTGGAATATTCTTTCAATGCAACATTTACCATTGCATTTTTCTTATCGGGGTTTGTTGCAGATTCAGCTACTGCACGTACAATATCTAATACCGCATCTCCTCTTGATTGGCCATCGTTAGCCTGTTCTTCACGAATAATGTCAATACCGCTTGCATTAACTTTTGTTCCATTAATATTTAGGGGTGATGCAACTCCAAGTATTCCATCCAATCCTTTACTGTTAATTGCTACAACCGCATCTATTGGAATTTGGGTTTGATATTCTACAATTTCCTTTGCAAGTTTCATAGATTTTTCATTGTCGCTATACCAAAATGAATCGTGGAGTAATAGTTTTGGTCCCGCTCCCTGGGCCTGTCCCTCTGCGGGCTCAGTAGCATTTGGATGCGTCATTCCATGAGGATATATTGCTGTATAATTCTTTATTTCTCCATTTTCTATCCTTACAATGAATGCCATATCACATGCACCCATTCCAGGTCTTGGTTCACTTTCATCAATAGCGCAAACTAAAATATTTCCAGTTCCTGAAGCCAAATCACTTCCTGTATTAACTAAAAAAATACCTGCAATTATAGTAATAATTCCTATTAAAAAAACAATTAATATTGCAATAATAATTTTTTTCTTTCGATTCATATGGCTACCTACAATTTTATTAATTAATATTTATTTTTTCTTTATTATTATTTAAAAATTTTTATATTATTGTAGTTATTATAAAAAATAGTATTTAATAATTTAATGACAATTACAGCCAAAGAAAAATGTCCAGATTCTTTTCAATATTCTTTTCGCAGTGTTTTTTTCTTCACCTGCTTTTTGACAACATTCTTTTGTATTGACCATTTCAATCACTTTTTAAATAGAATAGGTGAAAATTAAATATGATAATCATATTTAATTTTCGGAGAGTAGTTATATGTGTTATTAAATTAGAAAAGAGAGATAAACTAATTTAATAATAATCGGAGTGTGGTTTGTGGTTTTTAACCAATAACACATTAGTAATATTGAATTAGATACCTTTTGTGTATCTATTTCTTATCACTAATTATAAATTATGTATCCATCATATATAAATGTTATCCTATTTTTTAGGATAACCTAAAATTTTTCTATAAAGTTTGGTATGCCTAAACATTTATATACAATCAATAATAGAATTTATATTAAGTTTAGGTTAGCCTAATATTTGGATTTTTTTAAGTTAGTTGAAACTAGACTAAAATGATTTTTTTATTATGGGGGAATGGATATTGAGATTAAAAAGTTTTAATATCTTATTTTAAATTTAAAAGTAAAAATGGAAGATAGCTAATGAAAAAATTAATTGTAGGATTAGCAGGTAACCCTAATGTAGGAAAAACATCTGTTTTCAATCAATTAACTGGTATGCATCAGCATGTAGGAAACTGGCCTGGAAAAACTGTTGAAAGGGCAGAAGGTAGTTTCAAACATGGTGACTATGAATATGATATAATTGATTTGCCGGGTAATTATGCATTAAGTGCCCATACTATAGAGGAAATTGTATCAAGAGATTTTATTGTTGATGATAACTCTGATGTAATTATTAATGTGGTTGATGCAGCTAATTTGGAACGTAATTTATACTTAACTACTCAAATGATGGAATTAGGTGCAAATCTTGTTTTGGCACTTAATATGAATGATTTTGCTAAGAAAAAAGATCATTTTATTAATATTGAATTGGTAAGTGAATTACTTGGTTTTCCTGTTGTTGAAATTAACGCTAAAAATAAAGACGGTTTTGATGAATTGCTGACAACTGTGGAGAAAGTTGCTGCAAATCCTATTGATTCAAGTATTAAGCTGTCCTACGGAGATGAATTAAAACAACATTTGGGCGAACTTCAGGTGATTATAGAACAGGATAAAAGTTTATGTGATGTTCCGTCCATATGGACTGCAATTAAGTTACTGGAAAAGGATTCCATTGTTATCGAAAAAGTCCAGAAATCCAGTATTTCTTCAAAAATCATGATGGAAGTTGACAAAATTGCAAAGCATCTCATTGATATTTTTGATGAAGGTGCAGAAGAGGTTATTGCAAATGCCAGATATGCATTTATTGATGGTTTGATGGCCGAAGCCGTTGAAAGGCCTTCTGTAGAAAAAGAAACTACCTCTGACAAAATTGATAAAATTGTTACGAATAGGATTTTGGCACCGTTCATATTTATTTTTTTAATGTGGTTAATGTTTCAGTTAACCTTTTTGATAGGAGACCCTTTTGAACAGTTGATTAATCAGGCATTCAACATGCTTGGAAGTTGGGTTGCTTCTTTCATTTCTAATTATTATCTTAAAGCATTTATTTGTGATGCTCTTATTGGTGGGGTCGGTGGTGTTATCTCATATCTGCCGATTATTTTTATGATGTTTTTATTTTTAAGTATTTTGGAAGATTGCGGTTATCTTGCAAGAGCAGCATTTACACTAGATATTGTGATGCATAAAATTGTTGGGCTTCATGGTAAAGCATTTATTCCTATGATTTTAGGATTCGGTTGTGGTGTACCTGCTATTATGGCAACCAGAACTTTAGAAAGTGAATCTGATCGTATACTTGCAATGATGCTTGTTCCGTTCATGTCATGTACTGCAAGACTGCCAATTTATGCTATTTTTACTGCAGCATTCTTTTCTCAACATAAAGGAACCATAATGCTTTTAATGTATGGATTGGGTATTGTTGTTGCACTTATTGTTGCTGCTATTTTTAAGCGAACAATATTTAAAGGAATGTCTTCTCCATTTGTCATGGAACTTCCAACATATAAGTTACCTTCATTAAAAGGTGTTTTATTACACACGTGGGAAAAGGCTAAAGGATTCTTGAAAAAGGCAGGTACTTTAATTCTTGTTTGTTCTATGGTATTATGGGCTTTGAGCATATTCCCTATGGGTGTAAACTACGGATCAGGTGATAGTTATTTGGGTATGATTGGAAATGCAATCGCTCCGATTTTCACTCCATTAGGTTTTGGAACATGGCAGGCGGCTGTGGCAATCATCTCAGGTTTGGCCGCTAAGGAAGTAGTTGTGGCATCATTCGGTACTATTGCGGGTATGGAAGAAATTGATGAGGAGGGTATGAGTCCATTTTTACATGACCTTTTCACTCCATTATCTGCATTTTCATTTATGGCATTTACTTTATTGTATACTCCATGTATTGCAACTATCGGTGCAATCAGGCAGGAAACTAACAGTAATAAATGGCCAATAATTATGTGTGCCATTACTTTAACAACAGCTTATGTTGTTTCATTCCTGATTTTTAATGTTGGAACATTATTGGGTTTTCATTAACTGATGATTTGTTTTTCCAATTATTTTAAGATTTTTTGGTATAACTAAATATTTATATAATACGAAGTATAAAGTTAAGTATACCTAAAAATTATTTTGTTTTGGTGATATGATGAAAACATTAAAAGACACAAAACCGGGAGAAACAGTCACTCTTGTTAAATATCATAAAACCGGAGACATTAATTTGAGAAGACATTTATTGGGAATGGGTTTTGTTAAAGGAGCTAAAATTACTGTTAAAAAAGTAGCTACTTTGGGAGATCCTATTGAAATGAGTGTAAAAGGCTATGATGTTTGTCTTCGCAAAGAGGAAGCTAAAAATATTGAAGTAGAATAGCTTCAATCTTTTCTTTTTTTATTTAAAGGCGTTATCTATGAAATGTAGAATGTGTGGCTTTGAATTTGATGAAAATATGTTAGAAAACCGTGGATGCACAAACTGTGGAAAATTTGATAATTGCAGTCAGGTTCACTGTCCCAATTGTGGTTTTGGAAATCATCCTGAACTTGAAGAGGAATTTGATTTCATAATTAAATTGAAAAACAGATTTAAAAAATGAAAATCTATACTTAACTATTTTGTTCTTGTTATCTCTTCAACAACTTCATCTATAGTAATTTTTGTTGTATCAACATCATATCCTTTTTCTTTTAGGCGATATAATATTTCAGTTGTTATCGGAGCTTTCAAGTGGGCTGTCTTTAATAATTCTTTATTGGAAAAGATTTCATGTTTGTCTCCACTTGCAAGGATTTCTCCTTCATTCAAAACGAAGATTTTTTCTGCAAATCCGTTTACCATTTCTATGTCGTGGGATGATATTACGATACTCATTCCCTCTTTGTTTAAGTTATTTAAAATGTTTAATACTTTATCAACACCTTCGGGATCCAACCCTGCTGTCGGTTCATCAAGTATCATTATTTCAGGCCTCATAGCTATTATTCCTGCAATAGCTACTCTTTTTTGCTGACCTCCGCTTAGGTGATGTGGTGTTTTATCTCCGTATTTTTCCATTCCAACTAATTCTAATGCTTCATTAACACGTTTTTCCACTTCTTCGTAACCTAAACCTAAATTCATTGGACCGAATGCAACATCCTCTTTCACTGTTGGTGCGAATAATTGGTCATTAGGGTCTTGAAATACGATTCCGACTTTTTGTCTAACTTCTAAAAGTGTTTTTTTATCA
>NZ_JAZRJY010000077.1:0-3682 GCF_045646045.1 Methanobrevibacter sp.
GGATATTTCTGATTATTTGAATGATGTTTCTGATTTAATTTTAAAATCAATGACAAACAGTATTTATCCGTTTAGGCTGCTTGCAAGAGAATTTAATTTAAATAATAATGTTGTTTTCGAATATAATTATGACTTAAATGATGTTTCAAATATATCTGATAAAATAATATTTGAAGAATTGGCCTGGGATCCAGTCTCTGACTTATTATGTGTCGTGAATGATTTGGAAGATGGTTATAATATAAGTGTTGAATATTCCGACTATTATTCTAAAGATACAATGCTTCGTTTTATTAGAGCATTTGAAAAAATACTGCTTCAGATATTAGATAAAGATTATTTATCTGACATACATTACACTTCAATTAGCGATTTAGAACTTTTAAACGATAATAATCATAGTGAACATTTATTAAAATATGATGACATCGTGGAGGCATTTAATGATAGCCTTACTGCTTATCCAAACAGCAATCTTGTATTGGGTGATGAGGCTTCATATACTTATGCTGAAGGCGCATATTTGATTAATCGAATAAAAGAATTATTAAATGCGAATGATATTGGTGCCAATGATAAAGTAAGTGTTTTTGTTGACCGTAATCATTGGGTATTGCTATCAAATATGGGTATTCTATCTGCCGGTGCAACTTATGTTCCTATTGATGAAAATCATCCGAATAATCGTATAAAATATATGATTGAAAAATCCGAATCCAAAGCAATTATTACAACAGATACATTCCAAAACAGGGCAAATAAACTAATCAATGAATTGGATGTTAATCTAAAAGTCATTAATGTTTCATCATTATCTGAAGTTAGTGGAAAGTTATCAAAACTTGATTACACTAATCCTGTCATTAACGATACGGCATGTATATTATTTACTTCCGGTACTACCGGAAATCCTAAAGCAGTGCCGGTTGGACGACATTCTATTGCAAATATGGTGCAATTCTATAGACATAATGCGGAATTTAGAAATGGTGATGTATATGGAGTATTTGCATCTGTTGGTTTTGATGTGTCCCTGCAGCATTATGCAGCTCTTTTAACTGGTGGTGCAGTAACTTGGGTTCCAAACAGCATAAGATTGGACATTACAAAATTAAATGAATACTTTGTTAAATATGGAGTTACTCATACAATCATTACAACTCAGGTTTCCAAATTATTTGTGGATAATGTAAAAGATACCTCACTGAAGAATTTATCTGCTGTGGGGGAAAAATTAGGTTCTGTAAATCCTCCGCAAAATTATACTTTCCTTGATGTCTACGGGCCGACTGAAGCAACATCTTCAATGACTTCAATTAATGTTATTGATAAAATTGATGATTCATCAGTTGGTTATCCTGATTGGAATACAAAAATATATCTTTTGGATGACGAACAAAGAAGAATTCCATTTGGAGCTGTAGGGGAATTATATATTTCCGGTTATCAGGTAAGTAAAGGTTATCTGAATAATCCTGAAGCCAACGCCAAAGCATTCTTCATGAATCCATTTGATGGTGAATTGGAAGGTTATGAACGAATGTATAAAACAGGAGATGTTGCACGATTCCTGCCTGATGGAACGCTAGGATTTATAGGAAGAAATGATTCACAGGTTAAGATTCGTGGAAATCGTGTAGAATTATCTGAAATAGAATGGGTAATAAGAAATATTGATTATGTAGAAGACGTAACTGTTCAGACATTTGAAAATAATGGCAATAATGAATTGGTAGCTTATGTTGTTGTATCTGAAGATATTGGAGATATTGAAGATAGGATTTGTGAACATGTAAAGGAACATAAGCCTAGTTATATGGTTCCTTCATTTGTTATTAAATTGGATAAACTTCCTTTAAATGTTAATGGTAAATTAGATAAAAAGGCTTTACCTGAAGTTGATTTGGATATGTTATCTGCAGGTTATGTTGCTCCAAGAAATGCAACCGAAAAAATTATTGTTGATGCATTTGGGAAAGTCTTCAATCAAGAGAAAATTGGTATTAACGATGATTTCATTCGTCTTGGTGGTGATTCATTAACTGCAATTAAATTGCTGCCTTATCTTGAAGATTATAATGTTACTGCCGCAGATATTTTAAGTTTACACACCCCTCACGAAATTGCAAATAATATTGATAAAAATGATATGCAGTTTGATTTGGATATTTATTCTTTGGATGGAGGATGTCCTTTAAATGAGCCTCAATTAAATGTATATCTGGATATTATTTCAAATGAAAAGACAGACTCTTATATAATTCCAGTAGAAATAACTATCCCTAAAAATTATTCTTCTAAAGATATTGTAGAAGCTTTGAATAAACTTCTTAATGTCCACCCCATTTTAGGCATGTGTGTCGATGACAGTTTTGAAGTTCCTTATTTGGTTAAAGGATCCAAACCACAAATCATTCAGCATGAAAACGATAGAAATTTCATTCAAGAATTTTTAACAAAAGCATTTGATTTGGATGACAGTCTATCTAGATTTTTAATTATTGATAATGGGGATAATTATACTCTCTTCAGTGTATTTAACCATATTATTTTCGATGCATTATCTGGTGATGTATTTAAAAATAATTTATTCACACTCCTTAACGGAGGTAGTGTTGAAATTGACGATTCATTTTTAAAAGTTTCAGCATTCAATCAACAGATACGCAATACAGATGAATATAATAATGCCAATAATTTCTACAGCTCCATGCTGATGGATGCGGATGATGCAAGCATTTTATTGGATAGTGTAATGTCTGACGGGCCTGGAGTCACACAAATAAATCTTGATTTGGATTATAATTCATTCAAATCATTCTTAAAGAATTATGGAGTCAATGAAAATATTGTTTTCACAAGTGCCTTCGCATATACCTTATCTAAATTCACAGGTAATGATTTGGCATTATTCAACATTACTGAAAATGGCCGTGACAGATTTAACTTCAACTCTGTT
Source organism: Methanobrevibacter sp. (assembly GCF_045646045.1). Taxonomy (GTDB): domain Archaea; phylum Methanobacteriota; class Methanobacteria; order Methanobacteriales; family Methanobacteriaceae; genus Methanocatella. Next base: position 2,960 of record NZ_JAZRJY010000077.1, read on the forward strand.
GGTATGTATGTCAATACCTTGCCAATGCTGGTTGATTGTAAAAACCAGAGTATTTCATCATTTATGGATTATTTGGCTGATTTAATTTATAATGTAATCAGATATAATTATTATCCATTCAGATTGCTGGCAAAAGAACATAATATAAACTCAAGTATAATCTTCCAATTTTTACCGGATTGGATTATAGAAAATAATGAAAATGAAATTGATATTCCTGTAGAAATTAATGAGAATGAATTTATAAGTCAAATGGATGATTTGATTGCTGATTTAAGTGTTGAAGTTATTCAAAAAGATAAAAATTACATTTTAAATGTCAGATATTCCAATAAATATTCCAAAGAGCTAATGGAATCTTTTGCAAAATCATATAAGTTAATCTTAAACAATCTATTTGCTGTCAATAAATTATCTGATATAAATTATATTGATAATGATGATATTAAACTTTTAGACAATATTAATCGGACAGAACATGAATTAATGTATAATGATGTTTTGGATGCTTTTAATGATAATTTGGCAAAATGCCCAAAAAATAATCTTGTATTCATGAACAATAATCATTACAGTTATGGTGAAGGAGCTTATATAGCAGATAGGATTGCAAAACAGTTAATGGAGTTGGGTGTTAAAGCTGGTGGCTGTGTTGGCTTTTTAACTGGTAGATGTGAGTATTATATGTTCTCTATTTTGGGTATATTGTCTGTAGGTGCGGTT
>NZ_JAZRJY010000078.1:0-8165 GCF_045646045.1 Methanobrevibacter sp.
GTTTAAACATTAATCTGATGTCCGGTGAGTACATAATCACATCACAGTATGAAAATGCGGTTATTTCAAATAAAATAACCATTTTCGCTAAAGAGGATTAACAAAAATCCTCTAAAATTTATTTTTTTTAATCATTTCGATAATTTTTTTAATAATAATTTAAATAAATATTATTAATTGTGGGGAAATATTATGAAAATATTTAAAATTTTATTCATAGTGCTTGTTTTATTCATTTCTGTTAGTGCAGTTTATGCTGATGGGAACTTCACATCCCTTCAGACAGAAATTAATAATGCTGGCGATAGTATTGAAATAACTCAGGATTATATTTATGATAATTCAACTGATTTTGGATTGAAAAATGGAATACTGGTTAATAAAACGAATTTTACTATTAATGGTAATGGCCATACTGTTGATGGTGCTGGTCAGGCCAGAATATTTAGTATTCAAGGCAACGTCACACTTCTTAATATTAAGATAATTAATGGCTTTAACAATCAAATGGGCGGAGCGATTTTTGCTGGTTTTTCTACTTATGTGAATTGTGAAAATGTAACTTTTGTAAATAATCGTGCTGATAGTGCAGGTGCTATAAATGGATATGATATTAATTTGATAAATTGTGAATTTACTAAAAATCAGGCTAAAGCGGGTGCCGGAGTATATGGTTATGGAAATATTACAGTTAAAGATACAAAATTTTTAAATAGTGATAATTATTCTTTTTCTCAATTATATGGGTATGGAGATGGTAAGCTTCAAGTAAATAACTGTTTATTTTTAAATTTAACCTCCAGATATGCTCCTGCAATATACAGTCAAAAAAGAACAAGTATTAAAAATTCTAATTTCACTAATCTGGCTGCTGATATGTCCTGTGGTGCTGTAGCACTTAAAGGATGTGCTGAAGGCGAATTTGAAAACTGTTTATTTGTAAATACCACTGCTTTAAAAAATGCTGGGGCTCTATTCATAGACATTGGTGCTAATGATGTTTATGGAAATGTGTCTGTTAAAAATTCCAAATTCATTAATTGTAATGGTGATTTTGGAGGAGCTATTGTACAATTGGGTGGTAATTTAAGTATTGTGGGTTCAGATTTCATTGATAATTCAGTTATTTATGATGGTGAAGCAATATATGTTTCATATACTAATTTTGAATTAATTAATTCTAAAATAATGTCAAATACTTTGCTTGATGAGGACTTTGATGGAGGAGGCCTGTATTGTGATTACAGCAATGTTACAATAACTAATTCAACTTTTGAAAATAATGTTAAAAATGCAATTTATTCATATGATTCAAATTTATCTGTTGAAAATACAACTTTTAATGAAAATAATCGGGCTATTCATGGGATTTTTACTTCATGCAAATTAATAAACAATGAATATGGAAATGATACTTTATTTTTAAATGATACTAATTATCCGTTTGTTATTGAAGAATCTGGTGCTAAAATTGAACTTATTAATAATGATATTAATGTAACTGATCTGCCTGTACGTTTTGATTCACGGGACTGGGGCTGGGTCAGCTCTGTAAAAGATCAGGGCGCAATGGGTGCTTGTTGGACCTTTGGAGCATGTGGAGCATTGGAATCTGCATTATTAAAAGCAACAGGAATAGAATATAACTTTTCAGAAAAAAATGTGCAGGATAATATTTTAAGATACGCAAAATATGGTATGAAATCAATCGATGAAGGATCATCATCACATATGGAGGCTGTTGAATACATGGTAAGCTGGTTTGGAGCATTGCCAAATGAATATGATATTTATGATGAACTGGCCAAATTGTCTCCAATAATTTCAACAGAAAAAAACTTCCATGTTCAGGACATAATGTTTGTGGGACGTAAAAATGCAACGGATAATGATGCAATTAAAAGGGCAATAATGAAATGCGGATCTTTAACATTTGAATATTATTTAGCAATTGATGAACCATATTATAATGAGAAAACCCATTCATCTTATCAAAATTTCACTAAAAATGGAACTCACTCTGTTTCTGTTGTTGGTTGGGATGATAATTTTAGCAAAGAAAATTTCCTAATCACTCCTCCTGGAGATGGTGCATTCATTTTAAAAAATAGTCACGGTGTTGAGTCTGATGATAAAGGATTTTTATATATCTCTTATTATGACACAAGTATTTTAACCCAAAATCCGTTAACAGGATATTTAATAGAAAATATCGAAAATTATACTAAAATCTATCAAAGAGACATATCTGGAGATTTTGATGAGGATACTAATCACACGACCTATAAAATTAATTATGTTTCAACAGGAAATGATTTAATCAGCGGAATCGGAAGTTATTTTAATGAAAGTGAGGAGTATGTCCTTGAAATATATGTTAATGATGAGTTAAAACATACTGAAAATGGAATAGCTCCATTTTATGGTTATCATACAGTAAAATTAACATCAGAAATTCCAGTTAAGGAAAAGGATAACTTTACAGTAATCATGAAAAAGGATTTTGTTCCAATTCTTGATAATTCAAGAATGCATAATGAAAAAAATACTGTTTTTATTCAACGTAACGGTACGTGGGCAGATTTAGCATTGGAATCTAAAACAGCTACTTTGAAAGTTTATACTAAGGATTTAGCCATTTATACTGAAGATCTGGTTAAAATTTATAAGAATGATTCTAAATTTGAGGCTAATGTTGGTGCAGCTAATGAAAGCGTAATCTTTGAGATTAACGGCGCCAATTATACTCGTGTAAGTAATGAAAACGGAACGGCCAGAATAACTATTAACTTAAATCCTGGAAACTACACAATTAAAACAACTTTCAACGGAACTTCAGTTGATAACAGTATTGAAGTCCTACCTACATTAATTGCTCAAAACCTTGTAAAATACTTCAGAAACGAATCACAGTTTTATATTTCACTGATTGATGGTGCTGGCAATTTTGTGCCTAATGCAACAATTACAATGAACATCAATGGAGTATTCTACAACAGAACAACCAATGAAAACGGAACTTCCCGTTTAAACATTAACTTAAACCCTGGTGAATATATACTGACTGCTTTGGATCCATTGACCGGATTGATGATGTCCTATAATATTACAGTACTGTCTGTTTTAACGGCTGATGACATTAACATGACCTATAATGATGGAACGCAATTTACAGCAAAACTGGTCGATGGTCAGGGCAATCCGTTGGAAAATGCTGGTGTTACATTTAACATCAATGGTGTCTTCTATACAAGATACACTAATTCATCAGGAATAGCTTGTTTAAACATTAATCTGATGTCCGGTGAGTACATAATCACATCACAGTATGAAAATGCGGTTATTTCAAATAAAATAACTATTTCTGCAAAAAAAGATTAAAAAAAATAAATGGTGGGAAGCTAGAAAGCTCCTCCACCTCCTCCGCCGGAACCGCCTCCGACTCCACCAAATCCGCCACCGTCAGATGATGGGTTGGCTGCGGATACTCCATTATTAAATGCACTATCAAGCATTATCAAACCGGAATAGGAATGGAACATGTAAAGGTCACCATAGTAATAGTCATCATCATGTACTGCAGGTTCATAGAGTTTCATGGATTTATAAACCTCATCAGCTACTCCAAGAGCAGTTCCATAAACAAGGTACTTGTTCCAAACGACTATTGATTCCGGAGGGTGTTCTTTAATTAAACTGTTGTCTTTTAAGAATTTCTTAAAGTTCGTCCATTTGAGATAGTAGACACGACCTTCAGGAGTCCACTGTCCAAAGATATCTTCAGGTATGAATGCAATTCCCAATGATATGGCTCCTAAAAATATGGATGAAATAATCATCAAGGTTGCTGCAGGATGATTTGAAAAGACAGCTATTATGAAAAGGATTACTGCAGTAGCTATTCCGACTGCTGTAAATCCGGTTGCAAGTTTTGTTCCTGTATCGTTAAAGTATCTGGAAATTCTTTCTTCCCCTAAACTTTGATTTTTAACAATAGATTTCCATTCATCAAGTTTTTCCACAAATAATTTTCCATTGATTTCATTATTTAATTTGGAAGACAATGCAGATACATTAAGTATATCATTGTCACTGAATGTTTTCAATAAATTGAATACACTTTTCTCATCTGCAGATAATTCGCCATATTTGCTTTGGTCTAACTCCAAAATCAAATCTTTAGTATGTTCTGATGTTTCAACATGTATTCTGAATACTTTGCGGTCGATTAAATCCATAATTGTTGCTTCAAAACCTTTCATGTCAGGCTCTCCAATGTCGCTTCTATTAAGCAGGGCATTTACAACCGCCGGCGAATCATCACTTGGCAATTCTCTTTCATATATTCCATTATAGTCGACTTTAGGTTCCCGTCCATGTCTTAGATAAATATAAATTAATGATAGGGGGGATATAAAACAGATTGCTGAAAATATGTTAAATAAATTTCCCCAGAAGCTGACTCCATTTCTATAGTCAGCCTGTTTTTGCATAATCTGATTTTTTCCATCACTGTTAACATGTTTTGCATTTGTTGCATTTGTAAAGTCATCCAATGGCATTAATACCTGTAATTCATAAAAGTTACCTTTTTCAATTGGTTTTGAGACAACGTTTATTGTATTTCCATTAATAGAATCGCTTGCATTGTAATATTCGGGGTTTAAATAATAGACATTATTTTTATCTCCAGGCAAATGGATGTTTGCATTTATTTTTCCAACATCACACTCCCATTCCTCTCCCCACAGTTTGTATTGAAGTGATCCGATATCATTAAATAATGTAACTACTCCCTTCATATCATAGGAATAAGTAATTTTCACCTTCTGGTCATGGATTTTTTGGGTGTGTGCCTCGTCTGCCCATAAATAAACAGTTATATGTTTTTTCCCATTTTTTTCGCCTACATCATATGTTGCATATGCACCGTCAACATGAACATTCAGATTTTCAAGACTCTCTCCGGATTTCAGGGGAATGTCTCGATAAACTCCATTGAAAGTACCCTTAAATGAATAAGTATAACTTTCATTTACATGGAGCAGACCATCATTATGAACAGTAAGGTCTATTATTGCATCAACGATGCTGTACTCTCTGTCTTCAGCATAAATTGCATTAGCTGTAGATAATAATACTAAAGATAATATCACTACCACAGCTATTTTTTTATGGTTCATGGATTTTCACCACTAAAATTCAACTTTAGGAACTTCACGGGATTCTACATCAGCTTCAAAGAATTCTTCTTCTTTAAAACCAAATGGTTTGGCAAGAAGATTTGATGGGAATTGTTGGCATGCATTATTGTACATTAATACAGTGTCATTGTAAAATTGCCTTGCATAAGAAATTTTGTCTTCAGTCTCGCTTAACTGGTTTTGTAATTGCTGGAAATTGCTGTTTGCCTTAAGGTCAGGATAATTTTCAGCAACTGCAAACAATGATTTTAAAGCACTGGTTAATTGATTATCCGCATTACTTGTTTCTTTTACATTTGATGCATTCATAACATTTGAACGGGCTTTTGTAACTTCTTCCAATACTCCTTTTTCATGACTTGCATAACCTTTTACGGTTTCAACCAAATTAGGTATTAAATCATTTCTTCTTTTAAGTTGAACATCGATTTGTGCGTAACTGTTTTTAACTCGATTTCTCAAACTAACTAATCTATTATACATGTGTATTACTGTTCCTACAATAAAAACAATAGCTAATATTAATATTATAATAAGTATCCAACTCATTTTCTATCACCTGTATATAATCTTTATATATTAATATTAATAAATTATTTTTATATTTAATTTGTTAGGTGGTTAGTATGGATATTACAGATATTATTAAAGATTCGTTTAAATATCCTTTTAGTGATAATAAACAATTTGCATATATATTTTTAACATTTGTTGCATTGGGATTATTTGTTGGTCTGTCAGTTGCTTTGCCTGTTATTTCAGCCCGTTTTGAATTTTCAATGCCTATTGCTTTGTTGCTTTCTATTATTTTAGTTATTGTTTCTTTGGTTGTTGCAATTCTTATTTGCGGCTATCAAATTGATATTATTGAAGTTGCATGTGATGTTGAGGATAATATACCTTCATTTGAACCGACCAAAAATATTAAAAATGGTTTGGGACTTATTTTAATTTATTTGGTATTTTATATAATTTCGAGTATAATTACAACACTTGCGTTCTTTTTAGGCTTTGGATTTTTGGCATTAGGTGATGTGTTAGGCGTCTCATTATTTATTATATTTAATTTAATTATATTTATTATTTTGATTTTAATTTCCTGGGTCTTTTCAATGTCTTTATGTAGATTTGCCTACTATGGTACTATCGGTGAAGCATTGGATCTTAAAGAAGCTTATAATGATTTAGAAACAATCGGATTTGCAAACATGTTAATATATGTTCTTTCAATGGCAATTATCATGTGTTTGATTATTATTATAGTATTTGCAGTTGTTGCTTTAATTTCCAGCATTGCTAATTCAATAGCTATTGCAATAGCTATTTTAATTCTCTTTGCATTGGCCTCATATCTGTTTGTTGTTCAATCAAGAGCTGTTGGACTTTTATATTCAAAAGTTATATATGATTAAGAAAATTTAGTTTATTTTTTTTTATTTTTCTAAATTTTCTTCAAATTCTTATTTTAAACAATACCTTTATATAGTTTGATTATTAGATATTATTATATCATGTTAAATAATTAACATGTGTGCAAGTATTTTTTTAGCTAGTTGTGCCGAGATAGTCTAGCCTGGTAAGGCGCGAGACTGGAAATCTCGTGGGCGTTTTGCCCTCCTGGGTTCAAATCCCAGTCTCGGCGCGTATTAGTTTTTAACACTATTTTTTTTATTCTTATTAAAGATATTGTTAAACTGATATTTTTTTGCACTCTTAGTTTTTAGACTAAGTTTATATTGTTGAAAGAACTGTGTTTTGAAAAATTCAAAACATTCGAATCTATTATTTTCCGTCTCGTAGGTTCGCTCTATAAATGGAGGTTATTTAATGGAAGACGATTTTAAGCACTTAGTGCGTATTTCTAGAAAAGACGTAGATGGTAATAAGACCATCGAGCACGCTTTAACTGATATTAAAGGTGTTGGCTTATCTTTATCTAAAACCATATGCCGTATCTTAGATTTGGACTTAAACTCTAAAATCGGTTATATTGCTGATGAAGATGTTGCAAAAATTGAAGACGTTATAGAAGATCCTCTCAAATTTGATATTCCTGCATGGATGTTAAATCGTAGGGAAGATTACGAAACTGGTGATGACATTCACTTAATTGAATCTGATCTTGACATGATTTTAAGAGATGATTTAAACAGAATGAAAAAGACCAGAAGTTACAAAGGAAGAAGACACGAAGTTGGTTTACCTGTCAGAGGTCAAAGAACCAAATCTACTTTCAGAAAAAGTGCTTCAGTTGGTGTAAGACGTTCATAAGCATAAAGCTATTTTTAAATTAATTATTATTTAGATAAGGAGATGTTTTAATGGGTCAACCAAGAAAATCAAGGAAAAAGTATAATACACCACCTCATCCTTGGAATGCAGAAAGAATTAAAGATGAAAATAAATTAATGACTAAATACGGCTTAAAAAACAAAAAAGAAATTTGGAAAGCTGATACATTAGTTAGAAGATATCGTAGGGAAGCAAGGTATTTACTTGGTTTTTCCAGCGATCAAATGCAAGAAGAAAAATTAGAATTATTAGGACACTTAGCTAGAACCGGTGTTTTGCCTGAAAACGCTGCAATCGAAGATATCTTAGGTTTAACTGTTGAAGATATCTTAAGAAGAAGATTACAAACTATTGTATACAGAAAAGGTTTAGCTCGTACTCCTAAAGAAGCTAGAATGTTTGTTGTACATGGTCACATAGCTTTAGATGGTAAAAAAATCAACTCACCAAGTTATGTAGTATTAAAAGGTCAAGAAGAAGAAATCGGATTCTACCGTTCTTCACCTGTAGCAAAACAAATTGAAGAGTACAACAATAATAAGGATAATAAAGCTAATACAGAAGAATAAAGGGTGTAATTATGGCAAAAGATGAAAAATGGGGTATAGCTAATATTTACTCATCATTCAATAACACTATTATTACTGTAACAGATATTACTGGTGCTGA
>NZ_JAZRJY010000079.1:0-21826 GCF_045646045.1 Methanobrevibacter sp.
TAAAGATAGTGCTAATAACACAATAAAAACATTTTTTATTTTCAAATAACATCCCCCATATTTAAAAAGTTTTTACGTTAAAAATTATATCTACAATTATTAATAAATTCTTTTGTTAAATGCACATATTGTTTATAAAAATGATTAATAATCATTTAAAGATTAAAAGATTTTCATTGGGAGATATTTGATTTGATGCCAACAAAAGAAGCAAATACAGATGCTATACATAACACCACACAAATAAGACATGTTATTTGACAACTGTTTATCAATAAAGGATAATATTGCTCGACAATAGGAACATTACCCATTACAAAAGCAAATACCAGTGTCAATATTCCCATACTCATTGCCTGACCTACAGTACGCATTGTTGATACGGCCGCTGATGCAACTGAAGTATCCTTTGGAGGAACTGAACTCATTATAACATTTGTATTTGGTGGGGAGAATAAACCAAATCCGACACCATAAATTACCATGGATATAATCAAATATTCAAGTGGCGTTTGACCGTTTAAAAATGAGAATAAAATTAAAGAAATCGTACCTAATCCCATTCCAATAGCTGCTAAAATTTGTGGAACATATTTATCTGATAGTCTTCCTGCAATTGGAGCGAGAACAACTTGGCATAATGGCGCAACCAGAAGAATCATACCTGCAGATTGAGAATCAAATCCTTTAATATACTGTAAATGATAATTCAGAATTGTTGTTACGGCAAAAGTAGCCAAATATGCAGATAACGAAGCAAAATTAGAAGATGAAAATTTGCGATTTTTGAAAAATCTAACATCAAATACAGGATGGTCTTGTTTCAGCTCTATTAATGCAAATATAATTAAAATTATTATACCCAAAATTGTCAATATTATTCCTAAAGAGGTATTTAGTATAGTAAAACCATACATGAACAATACCATTCCAATTCCATAGGAAATAGACCCTTTAATATCAAGCGGAATATTTTCAAAGGTAATCCATTCATCATCAATTTTAGTTAAAAGCAATGCCAATATTACAAATAAAAAAGGAACACCGAATAAAACTACTGATCTCCAACCCAAATGGTAATTAAGGATTCCGCCAAGAACAGGAGATAAAGATAAACCAATGTAAACTCCAGTAATATTAATTCCTAATGCTTTTCCTCGCTCTTCCGGTTTAAATGCAGATACCACCATGGACATAGAAGTAACATTTATGAAAGATAATGAAATTCCCAATATAAAACGAGATGCTAAAAATTGCTCTTGAGAAGTGACAAGAACATTAACAATAGAAATTATAATAAAAAGAATGATGCTTAAAATTGTAACTTTTTTAAGACCGTATTTACCTGAAATCTGGCCTGCCGGAACCGACATCACCGCTACAACTAATAAAAAGATAATTGTAACCCAATTTTGAACAATATTGCTCATATGAAATTCACTGGCTATTGTTGGGATGACAACCGTAACTGCATTAACTGCAAAAACTGTGAAAAATGACAATACTGTACAAATTAAAAGAATTAAATTTTTCTTTTCCATCGGATTAAATTATATAAAAGAAATTATTTTAATCTTTTCATCAGACCAGATTTGCGGGCATAATGAAACATATATAATTGGACATATCCTGCATAGTCCCCAAACTCATCCATTCCAAACTCACGGACTTTTTCTACTTTAATATCTTTTCCATCAAAGTATAAATAAGACACAATACGTTTAATCCATACATCACTTGGAAAAGCTTCTTTAAATCCAAAACCATAAAGCAAAATACAATCCGCAACCTTTGGACCCACACCAGGCACTTTTAGAATTGTTTCAAATGCTTCATCATAAGACATTTTTGATATATCTGAAAGGTCCATTTCAAGTGTAAAAATCTCACTTGCCTTTCTCATGTATGGTGCCCTGTAACCTACACCACAGGACTTTAAATTATTATTTTTAACAGAACCATTTTTTAAAAGTTCTTCTTCATCATCCAAATATATATCATTGAAGATTTTAGGATTTGGAAAGGAATAATAATTATTAAAATTACATCCCCACTTTATTTTCACATCATCGATAGACTTTGTCCATCGTTTAATTGAATTGTTAGCAGAACAGATTGATGATATTATACATTCGAATGGATCTTTTGCCTGAAATAATCTTAAACCATTGCAAAATTTAGACATATCCTTAAGCTCATCATAACCATCAAGATATCTATAAAACTTACTTAAATCAAAGCCCAAATCATAAATTTCACTGACTTTTGAAATGGCCTGCTTTTCACTTATATTTCCAGTGTATGAAAAATCAATATTTTCACCACATTGTTTGACATTAAAAATAGAAGGATTAGTGTCAATACAAACCAAATCACTATAAGAATCATCAATTTTTTTCCATGGAGGCTGTGAAGTTTGACCAGATACTTGAGTTAGTTCTAAATCAATTGGAGCTTTAATAATCATAATCTAACAGCCACATTATTTTCTTTTAAGTACTCTTTAACTTCACCAATAGAATACTGATTAAAATGGAAAATACTTGCTGCAAGAGCTGCTGAAACGTCTGTCTTTTCAAAAACATCCAAAATGTCTTTTGGTTCACCAACACCACCACTGGCAATAACCGGAATATCAACAGCATCATTAATAGCCTTGTTTAATTCAATGTCATAACCTGCCTGTGTTCCATCCCCATCCATACTAGTCAAAAGGATTTCACCAGCACCGCGATCCTGACATTCACAAGCCCAGGCTATCGCATCCATGCCAGTAAATTCACGGCCACCGTAAATACTGCAATCAAACCAGCAATATCCCTTGTCAGTTTCAATGACAATTTTGTCTTTTGCATCATCAGGATGGTCAACATATCTTCTTTTTGCATCAATTCCAATTACAACAGCCTGAGAACCAACTACTTTAGAAGCTTCTGTTAATAAAGTAGGATTTTTAATAGCTGCAGTGTTGGTTGAACATTTATCTGCTCCCGCTTTTAACATTTTAATATAATCATCAACTTTTCTTATTCCTCCACCTACACAAATCGGCATGAATACATTTTCAGTTAATCTATCGATTACATCAGCCATTGTAGCACGTCTTTCGTGAGAAGCCGTAATATCCAATACAACAACTTCATCAGCCCCTTCTTCATAATAACGAGTTGCAAGTTCTACTGGATTACCAGCATATTTAATTTCCTTAAATTCAACACCTTTAACAACACGTCCTTCAGGAACCTGTAAATCACAATCTAGACAAGGAATAATTCTTTTAGTTAACATGATATCAAATAGAAAAAAAGTAGTTATTGTTTTTAAAAAACAATAATATTAAGCTGAATATCTTAAAACAAAACAAAATATTGCTAAAATGATAGTTAAAACAACTACATGTTCAGGAGAAAGTTTTGGTCCAACACTTTCTTCATCAAAGTACCTTACCAAACCTGCACCGGTTTGAGGCATACTAATTTTATTATCTTTTTTTGACATAATAATCTCCTTTTTAATTTATTATAAAAATAACTGATAATAATTATTTTCTTCATAGTATATAACATTATTGAAAATGAATTTCATATTTACATTTTGTTAATTAAATATAATTTTAATCCTCTATATTCTATAAAAAAAATTAAAATAAATTATTTATTGGACATAGTTCTAAATATATAATTAATTATCATTATTTCTAAAATAAATGATAAATAGATTATTTTAGGAGTTAAATATTATGTCAAAAAATAGAAAAATTATTGGACTGACTATAGTGATAGTAGTTTTTTTACTAATTATTTTCACACTATATGGAATGTCTAATGAAAATACAGATACTGTTAAGATTGGGTATTTGCCTACAGATCATGATGCGGCATTATTTGTCGCAAATGCTACGGGAATGTATAAAGATGCAGGAATTGAAGTGGAATTATATGAGTATAACAATGGTGGAGATATGATGAGTGCAATGGCTAGCGGTGATTTAGATGTTGGATATGTTGGAATAACCCCAGTAATATATTCCATATCTAAAGAAGTGCCTGTAAAAATTGTTGCAGGAGCTCAAAATGAGGGAAGCGGTTTACTTTCCCATAGTTCGTCAGTCAAGTCAGCCTCTGATTTAAAAGGTAAGATTGTGGCTACACCCGGTGAATCCTCAATACAAAGTGTATTATTAAAATATGATTTAAAGAAAAACGGACTAAATTTTTCTGATATTGAAAGTCCCAGTATGAAGGTTTCTTCAATGAATGATGCATTAAGAACCAAAAGTATCGATGCAATGTTAACATATGAACCTTATGTTACAATTTCAAAAGAAATCAATAATCAAACTTTGGTGGAAAACTCTTCAGAAATTTTACCTGATCATCCATGCTGTGTTGTAGTTATGAATGAAAAATTTTTATCAGGACATTCTGACAAAGCGCATAAAATTTTAGATATTCATAAAAAAGCAACGGAAAAAATAAAGGAAAATCCTGAAGAAATGGAAAAATATTTGCCACCACATATTGTTCCCAATCATGAAATTGAAAAAGAAAGTTTAAATCATATTAAATGGGTAAGTGATTTGAATGACACTTATAAGGAGAATGTTAATAATTTCTTAAAAATTGAACAAGATTTGGGAATAATTAATGAAACAATATCCCCAGACAAGTTATTTGCAAAAATTTAAATAATATCTAAAGTTTACTAAAGGGTTTTAATATGAAAAATTTCAGAAACGAATATAAAAAAGAGACAATAATATTGCCGATTATTTTAATAATAATTTGGTATTTGATTTGTGATGTATTTAATCTAATTCCAAGTTATATGTTTCCCGGACCAACGGACGTCGTTAATTCATTTATCAAGTTAGTTGTTTCAGGAAAACTTTTTAAAGATATCTTTGAAACACTTTATAAAGTATTGTTTGGTATGTTGCTAGCATCAGTAGTTGGTATAACATTTGGAATAATATTGGGTTGGTCTGAACGATTAGAAATGTTATGTAAATTAGTTATTAGTATTTTAAGACCTATTCCACCAATTGCATGGATTCCTTTTTCAATAATGTGGTTTGGTATTGGAATAGGACCTGCAGTATTCATAATCTTCATGGGATGTGTTTTTCCAATACTAATTTCAACAATTGATGGAGTACATAGAACAGATCCTGTTTTAATAGAAGCGGCACAATCATTTGGAGCATCAAATTCACAGATGTTAACTGAAGTAATCGTACCATCAAGTTTACCATATATTGTATCCGGACTTAAAGTGGCAATGGGTATTGCTTTAATGTGTACAATTTCCGGTGAGATGATTGGATCCAGTTCCGGTATAGGATATATGATTTTAACATCTACGAGCCTATTTGATACAGGTTCAACAGTGGTTGGAATGTTAGTAATTGGTGTAATCGGCATAATTTTTGATTATATTTTTACAAAGATACAGGAAAGAATATTCTGGTAAGGTGATAATATGACATTTGAAATAGAAAATGTATCAAAAACTTTTGTATCAAACGATGATGGAGAAGAAGTACTTGCATTAAAGGATATTAACCTTACTATTGAAACAGGAAAATTTGTATCCCTTGTAGGTCCATCAGGTTGTGGAAAAACAACTTTGTTACGTATAATAGAAGGGTTTGAAAATCCTACAGATGGTACTGTTAAAGATGATGGAGAAATAGTAATAGAACCTTCTAACGAAAGAGGTTTTATATTCCAGAACTATTCTCTTTATCCTTGGTTAAATGTCATTGATAATGTAATTTTTGGATTAGATATCAATGGAAAACCTGAAAAAGAAAGTAGGAAACGTGCAATGAAATATCTTGAGAGTGTTGGACTAGAAGATTTTGCAAAAAGATATCCTCATGAATTATCTGGAGGTATGAAACAAAGAGTTGCAATAATTAGGTCATTAATTAATGATTCTAAAAGTATATTGATGGATGAAACGTTTAGTGCATTAGATATACAGACAAAACACAAACTCCAAAATCAAATTCATAAAATTTGTAAAGAACAAAATAAGACAATCATTTTCGTTACACACGATATTGATGAAGCAGTATTTCTATCAGATGAAATTGTTGTCCTTTCCAGAAGACCCGGAACAATCAAGAAAATTTTTGAAATTAAACTAGAGCATCCAAGAAATAGGGAAGGCCAAGAATTTAAAGATCTGGTATCTGAAGTTACTCAAGAAATTGGAGAATTGGAAGAGGATTGATTTCATTTTAAGCGTCTGTCCATTGAACTACCATGGCTAACAGCGGCCGTGGTATTCTTACACCATTAAAAAAATTATATCTTTTCTTTTTTAAGAACTTTAATTTCACTTATTCTTGTATCTGGATATTGACCATCTTCGTCCTTTTCAACAGCCTTTACCATATCCCATATTGTTAAAAGACCAACACTAACACCAGTAATAGCTTCCATTTCAACACCAGTTTTACCTAGAGTATTAACGGCACAGGTACAGGTAATATAAGTGGGATTAACATCAAAATCTATTTCAATACCCGTTAAACTTAATGGATGGCATAATGGAATAATTGAAGATGTGTTTTTAACAGCCTGAATTCCTGCAATTTGAGCAGTTGTTAAAACATTACCCTTCTTTATTTCCTCATGCTGAATCATTTTTATTGTATTTTCATCAAGAAATATTTTTCCTGAAGCAACAGCTCTTCTTTTTTGATCCGGTTTTGCACCAACCTCAACCATATGTACTCCACTGTCTGTTAAATGTGTAAACTCTTCACCCATATTATCGCCTTTATTTATCACTAACTTCAATAACATCTAATTGCTTGCAAAATGCTTTAACGCCTAATTTATCTGCTACATTAGGCTGCGATCTTCCTTCATCACCTGAAATTAATTCCTTAATATACAATCCACCTTCAGTTTTTATAGTCATTTCAAAATGAGTATCATCTATTGCCTCGCAGGACAAATCCAAAACATGCTTTATACGAACTTTATCCGCACGCCTGTGGGAAACTCTGATTGGAGTTTGCTGATGAATTTCACCTAAATCAGACAAAATAACTAATTTATCTTTATCATAAGGCTCTTCACACTCAACCAATGCTTTATAAACTTTATATGCATCAGGAGACGATACCTTTATTTCAGCTTTTCTATTTCTATAGGTGAATTTTAAATCATGATATTGAGTTTTTCCCTTATTGATTTCATTGATTTCTTTTTCCAATTTATTTAAATCGATTTTTCTGATTTTGGGTTCTTTTATTTCAAGCACAAATGGCCTGCCCGAACCCAACATCAATACATCGATGTCTTCTCTTCCCGCACCGTGGAATTTAGCTTCATATCCATTAGTAGCCTTTAATATATGCTCGGAAATTAACTCTTCTACTGAACATGGATACTGTTTTCCTGTAAAATTACATTCTTCACATCCTCTACCCTTACATTTTCTGCAAGGCCATTTTGTTTGAGGAATTCCACGGATAAGCTTATTGTATTTGCCTTCAATGAAAATTGGATTGATTTGAACACGAACATTTGGATTTTTTATTAAATTAACATTGACAATGATATCCTGCTTTTCAAAATTAACTTCTTTGGATAATTCTTTCTCCAATCTTTTTCCAATAATTCTATTAATTTCCTTTTTAATAGGTTCAACATCGAGATTTAATTCTTTTATAAATTCATCATCTCTTTGTTTGATTTCCTTATCAATACGAGACCCTACAACAAATGAATCAAATTCTACTTTAAGAAAATCTAATTTATTATGGATTTTATCGAAAAGCTCATCATCGATTTTATCAAAAATATTTCCACAGATGACACACTCATCTTTTAAATCCAAATTTAAAGATTCTGCTCTTGAAACATTATCTTCACCGTCAATCGTTTTTGACAGCATTCTTCCAAGACAATGCTTGCATATTTTGCCATCTGTTTTTTCTAGGATTTCATCTAATAATTGCATATTAATCTTATTTCATGAATTGACCCATCATACGGTTCATTGCACCGCCACCTAAACGACCACCACGTTTTCCTATTCCTTTCATAGTCTTTCTAGTATTATTATAGTATTTTAACAGGTCTTTTACTTCAGCTTCATCAACACCTGCTCCACGAGCAATTCTTTGAATTCTGGAATGTTTGATGATTTTTGGGTTTTCCATTTCTTCTCTAGTCATTGAGGACATCATGATTTTATATGATTCAATTTTTTCTTCAGTCATTTTAGAAGCTTCTTTTGGGATTTTATTACCCATCCCAGGAATCATATTCAGTACCTGCTGCATAGGACCCATTTTATTCATCATATCGAACTGATTTTTCATGTCAACAAGGGTAAATTTACCCTTAAGCATGTTATTCATGGTTTGTTCAGCAACATCCTCATCGATTTCTTCTTCAGCTTTTTCAATTAAACTCTTAATATCACCCATTCCAAGCAATCTTGAAATGAATCTTTCTGGATCGAATAATTCAAAGTCATCGATTCTTTCACCAGTACCTATGAATTTAATTGGAGCACCAGTTTCTGCTACCGCAGACAATGCACCCCCACCTTTTGCTGAACCATCCAATTTTGTAATAATAATTGACCCGATGTCTGTTGCTTGTGAGAAAGCTTTTGCCTGTTCACCAGCCTGTTGACCAATTGTTCCATCAATAACAAGAATAGCTTCACTAGGATTAATAATATTATCTAACTGATCCATTTCTGCAATCAAATCAGCTTCTTCCTTGTGCCTACCAGCTGTATCGAAAATAATAACTTTACGATTTTTAAATTCTTTTAACCCTTTTTCGGCTAAATCAAGTGCATCTTTATTATTTGGATCACCATAAAGAGGAACATCCATTTCTTCAGTTAATTGCTTTAATTGCTCATAAGCAGCAGGTCTCCATGTATCTGTACAGACAACTGCGGGATTGAAACCTTTTTTCTGCAAATATCTACATAATTTACCGATGGTAGTTGTTTTACCACTACCCTGAAGACCCAGGAATAAAATTTTATATGGTCTTTCGTTAATATCTAGGGTTGCAGCTTCGCTACCCAAAAGATTTACCATTTCTTCATAAATAATTGTTATTACATGTTCTCTTGGAGTAATACCTTTTGGAGGTTCTTCTTCAAGAGCCCTATTTTCTATTTTTTTAGATAAATCTAAAACTAAAGCGATATTAACATCAGATTGAATTAATGCACGTTGAATATCTTTAACAACTTCTTTTATTGTTTTTTTATCAATAACTGACATTCCCACTAACTTTTTCATCGTATTAGTGAGATTTTCACCTAAATTTCCAAGCATATTATCACTTTAAAATAAAATTTATTAATCTATTAGAATATATTTATATTTATATTATGTTTTAAAATTTTTGTGTGATAACTATGTTAGAGGAAGTAAAAAAATCTTTGAAAGAATCACCTATTGTAAAAAAAGGAGAATACAATTATTTTGTTAATCCTATAAGTGATGGGGTTCCAGCAATGGACCCTAAAATTCTACGTGAATTATCAAGAATAGTATATAAACATGCAGATTTAGATATTGATAAAATTGTAGCTGTAGAAGCAATGGGGATTCATTTAGCAACAGCATTATCTCTTGCAACAGACATACCATTTGTTGTAATCCGTAAAAGAGAATATGGACTTGAAGGTGAAAAACAAGTATATCAAAAAACTGGATACGGATCTTCAAATCTTTTTATCAATGATTTACATGCTGGTGAAAGAATTTTACTTATTGATGATGTTGTAAGTACTGGAGGAACATTAATCGCTCTTTTAAATACATTAAAAGATATGGAATTAGACATAAAATCCGCTGTAGCCATAATTGAAAAAGGTGAAGGTAAAAAACTTGTTGAAAAAGAAACCGGAATCGATATACTGACAATCATTAAACTCGATGTCATTGACGGAAAAGTTGTAATTGAAAAAACAATAGAAGATTAAAATGTCATTATATAATATGGATTTAGACAGAGTAATCCGTAAAATTAATTCCAAAAACGTGAAAAATGTTGGCCTTCAATTTCCGGAAGGTCTTAAAATGCAGGCGGTAAACATTGCACGTTCAATTGAAGAAGAGTGCGATGTTAATGTTATTATTTCAGGCGATCCCTGTTTTGGAGCATGTGATGTAAGCGATTATAAAATGAAAGATTCCGTTGATTTAATTATTCATTTTGGTCATACCCCGCTTCCCATAAGATATGAAATTCCAACCTTATTCATAGAGGCATTTGCCAATATTGATGTGAAAAAAGATTTGAAAAAATGTCTTGAAAGTTTAAAAGATTACTCAAAAATAGCTTTAGTTACCACAACACAACATTTACATTTATTGAATGAAATGAAAGATTTTCTTGAAGATAACGGCAAGGAAGTTGTTCTTGGTTCATCCAAAAGTACAAGAAAAGGCCAGGTTCTGGGATGTAATTTTTCTTCAATCAAAAATTTAGATGCAGATGTTTTTTTATTCATTGGAAGTGGAAATTTCCACCCATTAGGAATATATTTATTTACTAAATCCCCAGTTTATGCTCTTGACCCCTATAATAATGAACTAAGGGAAATGACAGATTATGCGGATAGAATCTTAAGAATTCGATTTGCCAGGATAACAAAAGCGCGTGAAGCCAAAAAATGGGGAATTGTTGTATCATCAAAAGAGGGGCAATACAGACTTGAACTGGCAAAAGAAATAAAAAAACTACTTAAAGATAACGGAATGGAAGGATTCATAATAATGTTGGATAATGTAAATCCCGATGTTTTACTTCCATATTTTGATTTAGATGCATTTATAGTTACAGCATGCCCAAGAATAGCTATCGATGATTCCCAAATGTATAAAAAACCATTGATAACCCCACAAGAGCTAGAAATTGTATTGAATAAGAGGCAATGGGAAGACTATCAGTTGGATGAAATACTTTTTAGACGAAGATAGTACACTAACTTTAAATATTAATATTTATAGAATTATTATATTAATGAAATTTTTTTCTTAATTTGGTGATTTAATATGGTCGAAGATAAAGAACAAATTGTGATGCCAGGCGAAAAATTAGGAATAATAGAACAATACGTACCTGGAGAAGGTACTTATGATGACAATGGAGAAATTAAATCATCAGTACTAGGAAATGTTAAAATAAATCAAAAAAAGAGAGTTATCTCAGTTGACTCAAAATTTGGTAAACCTGCTCTTTTAAAAAAAGGAGATATTGTATATGGTCAAATAACTGATATCAAACCACAAAGAGCAAACATCAATATTGAGTGTATTAAAGATAATCCTAGACCTTTAGCTTTACCTTACATGGGTGCAATACACATATCCCAAGCTAAAAAAGATTATTTAGAAAAATTGGGCGATGCTTTTAGAATAGGAGATATTGTACAGGCTAAAGTAGTTAAGATAACCGGAGATAATGTTGATTTAAGTACTGTAGATAAAGATTGTGGTGTTTTAAAAGCAATGTGTACTCGTTGCAGAGATTATATGCACACCACCAATAAGAATAATGAAGTTCAATGTAATACATGCAATAGGAAAGAAAAACGTAAAGTTTCAATAAACTATGTAAATGAAAATTAAGGTAGATAATATGAATAATATCAAAATTCTTAATCAAACTCCAACAGAAATAGAATTCGAAATTGAAGATGAAAGTCATGGTGTTTGTAATGCTCTTAGACACATTTTAATGCAAAATGAAGATGTTGAATATGCAGTTTACAACATTGACCACCCGCTTACCGGAAAACCAATAATGACCATTAAAACTACTGGTGCAGATCCAAAAGATGCATTAAAAAAAGCTGCTGAACAACTTAAAGAAGATAGCGAATCTTTCAAACAACTTATTGAAGAAAATTTATAACTTCAATAACTTATTTTTTTTATGTGATAACATGGGAAAGCATAAAAATCCCAGTTTAACAACAGATATTTTTATTTTTGATGAAAATAAAAACTTTATTTTAATAAAACGTAAGAATGATCCATATAAAAATTTCTGGGCATTGCCCGGAGGATTTGTAGATTATGGTGAAAGTGTAGAAGATGCGGCCATAAGAGAAGCTTTAGAAGAAACTAGCATTAATGTTAAATTGGATAAACTCATTGGAGTATATTCCGACCCTTCAAGAGACCCTAGAGGCCATACAGTAAGTGTAACATATAGTGCTAGGGGAAACATGCATGAAATGAAAGCTGATGATGATGCATGCGACATTAACATTTTTACCAAAAAAGATTTAGAAAAAATAAATCTTGCTTTTGACCATGAAAAAATTATTAATGATTGTTTTGATTCTGTTTTTAAGAAATAATCATATTAAAAAAGTATAAATTTAAATAATTTAAAATGAAATATTTAACATAGTACAAAGAAAAAATAAGAGGTTGATATAATGGAATTTTGCCCAGATTGTGGAGCAATGTTACTTCCAAATGACAATAAACTTAAATGTAGTTGTGGATATACAAAAGATTTATCTTCTGATAGCAGCGAATACTCTGTTTCACAAAAAGTTAAAGGTAAACAGGGTGTTGTAAATATGGGAGAAGTTGAAGATATGAGATCACAAATAACTGAAGTATGTCCAGAATGTGGTCATGATAAAGCTTATTATGAACTTAAACAAACCCGTAGTGCAGATGAAGCACCTACAAGATTCTTTGAATGTGCTGAATGTGGGCACAAGTGGAGAGATTACGATTAAGAGGAAAAAAATATGAAGGATTCTGATGATAAGGAGAATAGAATTTCTAATCTTAAAAATATGTTCGATACTATGAATGAGGAAGAACCTCAGGAAATAGACGAATATGATGACATTGAAGAAGATGAAGAATTAATCAACTTCTTAAATGAAAATTCACAAGATTATGAAATTGACGATGAATACATTTATCGTCCTGGACAAGATTCTCCAGATGCAATCAATCTAGAAGAAGATGATGCAGAAATCGATGAAAACTTCATTATTGAAACTGATATTAATGAAAAATTAGATAAAAAAACTCAAGTAGTTAACAAACCAACAGATTTCGAAGATGAAATTAATGAAAGTTTCGACAATATGGTAAATATTAAAATAGGAGAAAAACCTGTTTTAGCCTTCATAACCTTAATTCTTGGAATAATTTTTATAATAGCTTCAATCTTTGTTTTAAATTCTGGGACTGATAGACTTATAGATAATGTAGTTTCAGGTGAAAACAACTTTTTAGTAGTTATTCTGATAATTATTGGAGTATTATTAATAATATATGGAGTATTTAAAATATTCAATTTTAAAAATCCATTTGATTCCATGTTTAATTCATTGGAGGATGAAAAAGAAGAAGATGATGAATTAAATGATGTTGAGCAAAAAATAGAAGAGCCTGTTCTTCCAAAAAGCAATATTCCTCTAGATAAAGAATCTTATAAAATAGGGGAATTTAATATGGATGAACTTAAAAGCTCTCTAAAAAGTTCTTTTTCTAAAACTATTAATACCCCAGAAGAACCATCCCCAGAAGCAGAAGAGGAAATTGATGTAGAAGATTTACCCCCTGCACGTGAAAAGGCTCCTGATAAAAAAGGCCTCATTAAAGAAGAGATTGAAGAAAAAGATTACGAACAAGCTCAACTTGATGGAGAATCTATTGATGATATTTTTGCAGATGTTGAAGACATCGAAAAAGAGAATAAATGATTAATTTTTATGGGCCTGTGGTCTAGTCTGGAATGACACAGGACTTCGGATCCTGAAATCGGGGGTTCAAATCCCTCCAGGTCCGCTTTTTTTAATAAAAGCATTATCGGCAGGCATGATGATGAAACCGCTTATTTATTTTTAAAGATAATCAGTAAGGTTAAACTTGGCGGATTAATTTTTATTCTTAAATCCACATATCAGTATATGCCTCATGGAAGAATAGGAACCGAAGCACTAATTAAAGTTTTAGATTTAGAATTAGAAATACCAATGCATAACTTTCCAAGAATGGTAATTGCATAAAAAAAGTAGTTATCTAAAATTTCCTACTTTTTTACCCTAACTAAAGCCTCTTTAAAAAAGTCAGGAACTAAAGACCTGTAAAGTGGACTTTTTAAAACCATGTTAATATCAGAATCTAAAATATAAGTGTAACAATAATCATCTTCAGCACGCATACCACGACCGTAGGCTTGCATTAATGTCATGACGGTCTTATATGCATACCATTTCGGATCATTTTTTCTTCTCATATTAATTTGTTTATCTCCAAGATATGGGAAAGGAATTTTATAAATAACCTGGAATCTACACTTATCATAAGGTAAATCCACACCTTCACTCATTGATGGAGAAACCAAAACTAACGGATTTTCATCTTTCTCGAAATAAGATAATATCCTTTCACGATTGTCAGAATTATGTGAAATTAATCTAGAGTTAATTAAATTATTATTAATATAATGCTGACATTTGTAACTATTAGTATGGATTAATCCTTTTTCATCTTTATGCTTTTCAAGAATTTCTTTTAATATTGGGATTGTTTTAGGAGCAGTTTTGCCTATTCTATTTTTAGACATTTTACCTGCCAAATTTAAAATAATAGGTCTTTTTTCTTTTGTAAAAGGACTATCTACTTTAATATGATATACTTCATCTGGAGATAAGCCCAACCATTTTGAAAATAGAGAGCTGGACAGAATTGTAGCACTCATGAAAATAACAACATCCCCATATTTAAGCAAGGTATCTTTAGCATAATGGTGTACCCTTAACGGCTTAAATGAAACACCGTTTTCATCACTATCAATGACCCAATTTTTAGGTTCGGTTTCAAGATTCTTTTTAAGAGTTTTGAGTCTGGATATTGTAGACCGGATTCTATCTGCCTTATTTTTAGATAAATCTTTAATATCTATATCCTCATATGATTCGCCAATAGCTCCAATTTCCATAATCCAATCTTCAAGTTCACCATCTTTAAGAGTTTCTTTTGAAATAACTTTACTGATATCTTTTTCCAAACGATTATTATATAAGTTAACTTCCATTGTACTCATTAATTTAGATTCAATGTTATGAGCTTCGTCTAAAATAAGAAGTGAGCGAGTTCCAAAATGTTTAACATAATTCAACTCCGCAATAGCATAATCATAATTCATCAAAGTTATTGGTGAGTTGATTGCATTAGCCTTTTGTTCCCAATAATGACAATGAGATTCTGATTGATAAAATACAGCACCGCCAAATGAATCTTCAAAAGCAAGTTCTGCATCCAAAGTCGGATTTTTAGCAACACCATTTGGACAGAAAAAATTACTTGATGTAGGAGATGTCTTACAGGCACCCATATCACATGTAACATCAAGCCCGTCATGCAAACATGAAAAATTAGACCTTCCTTTTACTAATGGAAACTCAAATTCATTATTATACTGTGATTGTAACTGTTTTGTCATTGTTAAGATATATGCTGAACCATACATTTTAGCCAGTGTAGTAGCAATTGCAGATTTACCTGTTCCTGTTCCAGCTTCTAAAATAATATATTTATATCCTTGCTTAATTGCATCATCAATATTTTGAATAATCTCAAATTGACCCATTCTTGGTTCATAAAATGGGAAATTTTCTATTATATCCTCATCCACATTGGGATATAACTCTTTGAGTTCTAAAAATCTATTTACCTGCATCTTATGGTCTTCAATAGAATAGACTTCTGGAATCTCATCATCTAAAATTGAAGATGTTCTAGGCTTGGTAAAACTAAATAAACTAGTAGAACTTTTTTCTTCAGCTGTTTTCTTTGGATTACAAATACAATTACTTTTTAACATACCACAATTTGGACAAAACATAGAATTTGACATTAAAAATATATTAGTATTGTATCCTATAAATAAATTAATATAGAGCATTTGACGAGAAATATTTATAAGTGATAACATGACTGAAAGAGGAAAATTATATGGAATTGGTGTTGGACCGGGAGATACTGAATTATTAACTTTAAAAGCAGCTAGGATTTTAGAAACCGTCCCCGTTATTTTTTCACCAAAATCCTCCAAAGAAAAAGAAAGTATTGCACTTTCAATAGTAAAACCAATAATTGAAAAAAGAAAAGACTACAAAAAATTAATGCTAGTAGAACCTATATTTCCAATGATTGAAGATAAAAACGAACTTGAAAAAGTTTGGACATCAGCTTCTGAGTTACTTGCACAATATCTTGATAGTGGACGTGACGTTGCATTTATTACTCTTGGAGACCCATCCATTTTCAGTACCTATTCTTATGTTCAAAAGAAATTAATCGGAGCATATGAAATTGAAACCGTTCCTGGAATTACATCATTTACTGCATGTGCAGCTGCTCGTAATGAAGCATTGGTTGAACAAAATGATATTTTATCAGTTGTTCCAAAAATAGATGATAGACTAGATGATGTTATCGAATACAGTAATGCAATAGCTTTAATGAAAGCATCAAGAAATATGCGTAAATTAGAATTAAAAATTGAAAACAACAAGCGTACTACAGACATTTATTCAGTTCAAAACTGTACCCGTGAAAATGAGGAAATTGTGGATGGTTTTTCAAAAGACAAACCATATTTAACTACAACCATTATCAAATTAGACGACTAATTCAATGGTTCAACCTCAAACACACATTTACCATCACCCATAGTATAACATTGAATTTCAATTACACTAACAGGTGAGTTAAAGTATTCTGAAAATAAAGCTTCGATAATACCAGTATCTAAAAAACATGCCGGTTTTCCTGTTTTGGGCAATAATGCACATTCAAAACAATCAAAAGAAGTTACCTTTATAATATCCCCTACTTCAAATGATATCCTACCTAAACCCTTATCTTCCCAGAATTGAGAAATATTAGCTAAAAAAGTATCTAAATCATCATCATATAATAAATCAAATAAAGACCTGCCTATTCTATTACCTGTAGCCTGTAAAACCGGATCTATATTAATTCCTTCTTGAATAAGCATTGATCTTAAAGTATGGAATAATAAAACTGTAAAATCACCATCATCATTAATAATATTATTAACCAAATAATCTTTTTGTGTTTCTTCAAGTTCTTTTTGTTCCGCAAGATTAACGGAGCCCAAATATTTAGAATTGATATAAAAAATTTTTTTCCTGTTGTCTTCCGGATGAATTTTAAAGGACACAATCCCCATTTCTCTCAAACTTTTTAAATGGACAGAAACTGTAGATTTTGATTTACCAGTATTTGACACGATTTCATCAAATTCCATTTCACTATTTCTTAACATTTCAAGAATAGTAAGCTTTACTGGACTTTTAACTACATTAACACCAATATTTTTTTCAGGGTTCGAGAATATTTGGATTGGTTTTTCATCGCCCATTAATTTACACCTCTAATTATTTTTTTTATCTTTTAGGTTAATATAATTAACTAACAAAAATATTTAAAAAAAATGAATAAAAAACGAATAAAATTAATTGTGATTTTTTTAAATGTTCAATTTTAAAAACGAACAGTTTAATCAAACATAATCTATATATATAAACTTTTACATATCATATATTCAATCTATATGTCATTCGTATAGATTAAAACAAATTTTGAGATGATATTATGAAGGCTAATGCTCAAAAAATAGCTGAAGGAGTATACTGGATTGGTGTTCTTGACTGGGATTTAAGAAGCTACCACGGATACACCTTAGATGGTACCACTTACAATGCTTACATTGTATTTGGAGAAGACAAAGTAGCAATTATTGATAATGCATACCCTGGAAAAACTGCTGAAATGATGGCACGTATTGATGATGCATTTGCTCAAGAAGGAAGAGATGTAAATGTTGATTACATTATTCAAAATCACGTAGAAAAAGATCATTCTGGTGTTTTATATGATTTACACAAAAGATTCCCTGAAGCACCAATTTACTGTACTGAAATTGCTGTAAAAGGTCTTTTAAAACACTACCCTAACTTAGAAGGTGCTGAATTTATAACTGTTGGAACTGGAGACACCTTAGATGTTGGTGGAAGAACCTTAGCTTTTTTAGATGCATTCTTACTCCACTGGCCAGACAGTATGTTTACATTACTTGCTGATGATACTGGAATTTTATTCCCTAACGATGCATTCGGTCAACACTTATGTTTCACCCAAAGATTCAGTGATGAAATCCCTGAATATGTATTAATGGATGCAGCACAAAAATTCTATGCAAACTTAATTACCCCACTTTCAAAATTAGTACTTAAAAAATTAAATGAAGTAGTAGAATTAGGATTACTTGAACAAATTAAAGTAATTGCACCATCTCACGGTCAAATCTGGACTGACCCAATGCAAATTATTGGAGCATACCAAAACTGGGCAACTGGTGTATGTGAAGACAAAATCACTATTGTCTACGACACAATGCACTACTCAACCCAAACTATGGCTCACGAAATTGCTGAAGGTGCAATGTCTGAAGGATATGATGTTGAAATCTTCTTCTTGCACGAAGATGAAAGATCAGAAATTGTTAAAAGTATCTTAACTAGTAAAGGAATAGCTATTGGTGATCCTACCATTAACGATGTACCATACCCAAGTATTGGAGACATCATGTACTACTTGAAAGGACTTTTATTCAACAGAACTGGTATTGAAAGAAAAGCTGTTACCTTTGGTTCAATGGGTGGAAGAGGAGGATCTCCTGCAAAACTCGCTGAAGAATTAGGTAACTGTGGATTTGATATTGTAGACACTCAAGAAATCTACTTTGTACCTGATGCTGATGAAAACGAAGCAAGTTACGAATTAGGTAAAAAATTGGCACAAGCTTGTAAGGAATTATAATTTTAAATATTTTAAAAATTAAAATTATGTATATCCAAATGGAGATGTATTAATATGGTAAAATACGAACATGAAATTGGTATTACAAAAGGAACTCCTGTAGAAAAATTTGTTGCAGGAAACTTTGAAGGAGAAACTAACGAAGTAGGTATTTATTTAGCTATGTCCAGACAAGCTTCCAGAGAAGGTTATGGGGAATTAGCTGAAGTATTCAAAAGATTAGCATGGGAAGAAGCTGAACATGCAGCAAGATTCTGTGAAATGAACGGAATCATCAAAGACACCCTCAAAGAAAACATTGAATGGATGATGGGTGGAGAAAAAATGGCTAACGCTGAAAAAAGAGAAGCTTCTGAAAAAGCTCAAGAAGCTGGAATTGAAACCGCTGCTGATTTCTTCAGAGAAAGTTCCAAAGACGAAGGTCGTCACTACAAAATCTTAGAAGGTATTTTAGAAAGATACTTCTAGTTGAAAGAATTAATTTTCTTTCAATTTCTTTTATTTTTTCACCATAACCATCAAAAAACAAAATTTTTTAAAATTATAATAATCCACCTAATTATCATAAATAAAAATATTATAAACAAAATAGCCTACCATTTAAAAATATTTAAAAAAATATTAATATAATTACCAATATAAATAAAAAACGAAAAGATTTTTTAAATTATGACCATAACATGATTTCAATGAAAAAAAATAAACTTAAAACATCCAATAAAAATTACTTGAAAATTAATTTGTTATATCTAGCATTAATAATTTCAAATATTGTATTTTTTATAGGATTAATTGAATATCATGCAAAAATTGGTATAAATATTGATTTAGAAACTATTCAGGATATTGCATCTGCCATTGCTACAATTTGTATTTTAGGATATGTTTCTGGAAGATTGAGTAAAATAAAGGGCTTAGGAGAAAGTGCAATATTTGGAATTATGTATTCTCTCATAATTTGTGTAATAGGTCTAATGAGTACTTATTTTGATACTAAAGTTGATGTTGCAATGCATTTTGGACCATATTTAGATATGTTTGGAATTTTATGTGGAGTTTTAATCTTTGTTATTCTTGCAACTAATTTAAAGTCATTTAAAGAGGTTTTAGATGGAAAATTTACTAAAAAAAATCAATTGATATGTTTAATAATATTCACAATGGTTGGACTTTTTGCTTCATATGCCTGTGTAATGATTAATGGTACACCTGCAAACATCAGATCATTGATAGTTATGATTAGTGGTTTGTTTGGAGGTCCTTTCGTTGGAATACCTGTAGGAATAATATCTGGAGCATATAGATTAAGTTTAGGAGGAACCACCGCCCTGGCCTCTGCCATTTCAACAGTAATAAGTGGAGTTGTTGGAAGTTTAATCTTTATTTGGAATGATAAAAAATTTCCAAAAGCTGTTCCTGCAATCATATTAATGTTTTTATTTACAGGATTTGAGATGTTAATGGTCGTCATACTAACTCCGCCAGACATTTCATTCCCTTTTATTCAAAATATTTACCCGATAATGATATTTGCATCTGTTTCAGGAATGTTATTATTCTCAATAGTTCTTAAAGACAGAAAAGAAAAAATGAACCCAACAATCAGAGACGAAGAAGATAAAATTAAACACTTAAAAAATGATTTGGAAGAATACAGTGAAAGAATTGAACTGCTGGAAAATGAAATTGAAAAATTGAAAAAAGATAAAGAAAAAAAATAAAATATTTCCATACATTCCAAACCACCATTTCCTTAAAATAATGATAAATATTTTAATATCTTATTATGAAAATTGCTAGAATAATTAATTATAAAATTAAAATAATAAAAATAGAATATAAAAAAATAGTTTTAAAACTACTTAATCTACATGAAACTGGCTATAATGCTTACAATAATAATCATTGCCATGATTACAGATATTGAATTAACAAGTGGCTTGTACATATTTTCCGGAAGTTTATAGCTAAGCAATATTTCAAGCATTTTACCTCCATCCAAAGGTTTCATTGGAAGTAAATTGAATGTACCGATTCCTAAATTTAAAATAAACATCCATTGGAATAAATCAGCTAAATTAAATAAAACCCAAGGTAAAGGACCGAAAGCATTATTTTTCAATTCATAATGTTTGGCTGCCTGAATTCCAAAGTAACCTACAGATTCATTATTCGGATTTTTATCCAGCGTCAGCGTATACGAACCCTGATTCGTACCAACAGTTACATTATCACCAGGCTTGAAATTTCCAACAATATTCATATAGCTGCTCGAATCATTAATTACATGATTATCAATAGACTCTATAATCATTCCCTCTTTTAAATGTTCACTAGCCGGTGAATCACCAACTACACGATTAATTTCAATTCCATTTTCAGAAAAATTGCCCGGAATGGCATAAGATGAAATTACTAGAAAAATAACAAAAGAAATAGCTGCAAGTGACATGTTGGCAACGGAACCTGCCGCATAAACTCTAAGCTGTGATAATCTTGAAGATGCCTTAAGTTCATCCTCATCAGGTTCGACAAAAGCACCAGGAATTATTGCAAATAACAATAAACCAATGGATTTGATGCTTATTTTTTCAGTAACTGCCAATATACCATGTGAAAATTCATGAACTACCAATACAGTAGCTAAACCTATCAATCCATAACCCAATGGAACATAAATAGATGATCCAGGCATTTCAACACCAGGTATTACCAGTGAAACAGATGGAGTAGTGGTTATAGTCTCAAGTGATGACACTAAAAGCCATGTCATACCAATCATTGCAACAAATGACACCACAATACCAAAATTCATAAAATATTTCCAAAAACGAGGGGATTTGTCAGAAATACGTTTAATAAATCCCCTAAGTCTTTCTGTTCTCCACATTATAATAGGAAAATCAATTTCAAAACCATACTTAGATA
>NZ_JAZRJY010000080.1:0-4018 GCF_045646045.1 Methanobrevibacter sp.
ACTTTAGAAAATGATGTTGAATTCTGAAGAGATGGCATGTTTTTGAAATCAACAAAGTTTTTGAAAGAGTCTGAAATAGGGGGTAAAAATAAAAGTAATAAAAATATATATACTTCTTAGTTGTATAGTATAATTTGAGAGTTAAAAGTACTAAATATTTTGTATAGTATACGGGCAAAATCCTTTTTAAATGATTTATGGTCTTTATAATATCTATTAAACTTTAATATTTCTTTTAGCACATGATAACTTGGCATCGGTTATTAAATAGGTTAATCAATAATTATTCTTTCTTATTTTCATAAAAACAGTTTTTTAAGTAATTATTTTTTAAGGTTGTTTTGGCTGTTTTTAGGCGGGTGCTTATATTTTGTATACTATTATCGGTATATTGTTCTTTGATAAGATTCATTAACAATTTTGTGTTTTTTCATAAAGTTGCAATTTGAAAATGTTTATTATTAATGAAATTGATATCTTATAATACAATTAATAGGGAGGAATTATTTTGACTGAGAGTAATGAATTGGATTCTACTTGCGGAATTTCAGATGAAGAGCTTACTGAAAGGTTTAAGGAATCTATTAGGATAGATCAGGAAATATGTAAAGTTAAAGGACTTCCTATTGCGGGTTATGATGATGAATTGGATAGTCCATACATTGAGTATCCTGACGGAAGGAGAGTATATCCAAATGAAAAATAGGCTTCCTGAAGTTATTGTTTTTGCAGGTCCGAATGGTAGTGGAAAAACTACCATAACTCGTATGGCTAAAACTGTTGGAGTTTACATCAATGCTGATGATATAAAAAGATCTAATTCATGCAGTGATTTGGAGGCTGCATTGAAAGCTGAAGAACTTAGGGAGGCCATGATTGAGAAAAATAAAGATTTCACATTTGAAACAGTACTTTCCACAGATAGAAATCTTAAATTATTAAAAAAAGCTAAAGAAAATGGATATTTTTTAAGATGTATTTATGTTTTCACATCAAATCCTGAAATTAATAAGATCCGTGTTGATATTAGAGAATCAATGGGTGGGCACTCTGTTCCTGAAGAAAAAATCAAATCAAGATATTACAAGGCACTAGATTTGATTCCAGAATTGGTTGAAATTTGCGATATTGTCCATATCTATGATAATACAAATGTTCCATTTAGAATATTTAAGAAAAGAAAAGATGTTTACTTCCATTGGGAAAATAAGTATTGGAGTTTTTCAGACATTGAAAAGCTTACTGGGATAAAAGATTATGAAAATTGATATCAAGTATGGACGCTCATTACTATTTAATGTCATTTCATGTAAGGTATAGTGTAGGAGCTAAAAGTACATTATATTTTGTATAGTATGCGGGCAAAATCCCTTTTATGAAGTTTTTTAGATTTATAGAATGATATTATTATTTTATTTTAGATTTAACCAATTATAATGATGAAGGTAATTAAATGGAAGAATATTTAATAGAAACTCCAAGCATTGATTATATGAATTTTAATATCCGGGAAAAGGTTCGGGAATTAAAGAATCAATCAAATGATAATTTGGATTATATCAAGAGAAGTTATATCTTTGTTAGGGATGAAATTCCTCATTCATGGGATATTGAAACAAAAGTAGTTTCAAGAACTGCCAGTGAAGTGCTTGAAAATAAAACTGGAATCTGCTGGACAAAATCATGCCTTCTTGCAGCACTTTTAAGAGCAAATGGAATTCCGTCAGGCATCAGTTATCAACTGCTTACAAGAGCAGATGATGCGAGTGAGGGTTATATGATTCATGCTTTAAATACTGTGTATATTAAAGATTTAAATAAATGGATCAGGCTTGATGCTCGAGGTAATAATGAAAATATTAATGCTTATTTCAGTTTGGATGAGGAACACTTGGCTTATAAAATCCGAAGTGAACTGGGTGAAATTGACTATCATGATAATCATGCTAATCTGGATGAGAGATTGGTCAATATTCTGATGGAGAGTGAGAGTATACAAGAAATTACAACAGACTTTGAGTTTTAGTCATATTAATATCTCTTAATACTTGAGTGAAAAACATTGAAAAAAAGATTTTTAAAATTGAATAAGGATAAATTTGTTAAACAAATTTTGACACATCCTCATTCAACATGCATATCTATTGGTCGACATTGTGCGGCCAAACATCCTAAGATGTTATATGATATTATGAACCTCAAAGTATATAAAAGTTTCATTTATTACTCATTTCCAAATTAGAGCAATATTCCTTATGAAAACAATTTTATATTCTCAAATCAATCTTTATTTTTAAAAATAAGAAATTATAAATAGTTTTAAAACAAAATATCCAATTCTAAAACACTAATACAATAATGCATATTACTGGTGTTTTTATGAAGTGGAAAGAGAATTCAATTAAAAACACTCCAATCAAATTTGGAGGAATAGACATTCTTGCTGTTGAAAATATGGTTCTTGCTATCTCTTATTTTTTCCTAGCAAGTTACTATCTATTGTTGGCCATTAACTTGTTAATGTAAAACAATCTATGATGTCGAATTGGAAGCCTAGTTGGAGTTCATCCAAAATTTTCTAATTTGATAAACTGACAATTTAAATGACAATTAGCTTTAATATGTGTTTTATAGCTTCCTTTTTTACACATGGTTCCTAAAAGCATTATTTTTTCAGTTTAAAAACACCAAAATGTTTGATAAGAGTTATATGGGCTGATATTAAACATTATAATGTAAGAGTTAAAAGTACATTATATTTTGTATAGTATACGGGCAACAAGATTTTTAAATGATTTATGACATTTATAATATCTATTAAACTTAAATATTTATTTCAGCATATAATAACTTGGTATTGGTTATTAAATAGATTAATCAATCATTATTCATTCTTATTTTTATAAAAAGAGTTTTTTAAATAATTATTTTTTCATGCTTGTTTTGGCTGTTTTTAGGTGGGTGCTTATATTTTGTATAGTGTTGGTATAATATTAACTTATATGGATTGGTTAATGGCAATGAGTATGTTTCATTACCTAATTGTTTATCAATGTATTTTTGAATATGTTCTCTAATTCGATTTTAGTTTTATCATCATAGAATTCATTGCCCAAATCGGTAGTTAATGTAAACATTGCGAGTTCATAAATTACCTTATTAAGTTTTTTTCCTTTATCAGTTAATGTGTATTCAATATTTTGGTTATTTTTATCGCTGTTTCTAGTGATAAGTCCGTTTTCTTCCATTTCTTTAAGACAATTGCTTAAAACTTTATTGGATAGATTAGGTTTTCCATCTTTAAATTCATTGAAACGTTTTTTTCCAAAAAACATATCTCTTAATATTTGAATAACCCATTTTCTGCTAATCAATTCCATGGCAAGTTCCATTGGGCATTTTCCTGCTTTTTTATCATTATTCATGTAATGTCTCCTAAAACTGTTATAATATTTATTAATTAATATTAATTAGTTTTAAGTAACCTAGAAGTAACTTTATTCTTTTTATACCTGCTGAAATATATTATGATTAAATAAAAGTTTGACTTTTATTAAAATTTAAGGTGATAAATTATGAAATTTAATGCATGGAATGATAATGAGAAATTTTTCTCATCAAAAATCGCACAAAATGTAATTTCTACCGCTTGTGGTTCTGATATTAACACTGCTTGTGGCAGTGATGTGACTGCTTCTGCTTGTGGTTCTGATATTAACACTGCATACGGATCAGATATCAACACTGCTTGTGGTTCAGACAGATTTTAAGATTGTTTCAATCTTAAATCTTTTATTTTTTTATTATACTATTTTTTGGAGTTGTTTTTTTATGGCCGATTTTTTTGCATTTCAATGGCACATCCTTGACGACTGCAATCAGCGATGCAAACATTGCTATATTTTTTCAGAGGAAAACGACAAGGAATTAATAACAATGAAGTATGAGGATATGGAAATTGTTTTGGATAATTGCTTAAAATTCTGCCGGAAAACAAACAGGACACCATATTTCAGCA
>NZ_JAZRJY010000081.1:0-34748 GCF_045646045.1 Methanobrevibacter sp.
AGCTCTGATGTGCTTTTGTAATTTACGAGCTAGTTTCATTGTTGCCTGTCTGATTTCGTGAACAATTTCAGGTTCAGGTGATACACTTTGTTTTCCTGTTGAAAGGTAAGGGGCCTGTGTGGAGATAATATTTACAAATAAGGTTAATGGGGTATTGTCCATATCTTTTAAGCCATAACGTTTCCAGTCAATACTTTTTAAAGCTTCTGTAATTGCACAGCTTCCTGCATCGAAAGTTAATGGAACTCTGTTTGCAAATCTCATGATTTCAGATTTCCTTTTCTCATTAACCACTCTTCCTGCATCTCCACCGTATGCGAGTCCTGCTTCAATAATGAAGGACACACCACCTTGGTATGTAACTGGTTTTCTTGTGATTGTTGTTACAAAATCAGGTTTAAGGATTTGTTTCATACCCTTTTCAATTTGTTCAGATCCGATTGGTATGAGTCCGTCAGTTGGAGGAGCCATAAATTTCATCTTTTTGAAGCATTGAACAATAGCTTCCGCTTCAGGGAATGTCATGTCTTTAGGACGTTTGTTCATATCAATTCCGGTCATTTGAGCGATTTCGTCCGCCCTTTTATTTGACATTCTTGACATTGATGCAGTTAACATACTTTTATATCTTCTTTTATCAGTATTTTTAGCCATTGTCATTAAATCATCGGCACTTACACCTTTAGGGTGTGGCAATACTTCTTTTGGTTGTACAGGAACAACATCCGCTGCTCTTTTGAAGATATATTTGTGTCCGGTTGGGTCTCTGAATGTAATTTTTGCATGTGGATTTCCAATCATGGTTCTTCTGATATATTCGAAAGCACCTTGCTCTGCCATGGAGTATGATACGTCTTTAAAGTGTAATTCTATACAAACTCCTGTTGCTTCAGCAGGGTAGTCTTCTCTTTCCATTAAAATTCCACGATTGTTTTCAACATCCATTTGGAATTTCATTTTTACTCCTTTAATTTCATCTCCTTCTTTATAACATGAAATTACATGAGCAGGTTTACCCGTAGTCATTTGTGAAAGTAATACACATCCACTACAACCTAAACCTTGTTGTCCTCTGGATTGGATGTTTCTGAATTTGGATCCTGCAAACATCATACAGTATACTTGCATTACATAATCCTCAGGAATTCCAGGCCCATTATCTTTGTGTCTTAAGATGTAGTATTCTTTATCGACACGTTTTAATTCAATATCGATATCAGGCAGTATTCCTGCTTCTTCACATGCATCGAAACTGTTTGTAATCAATTCGTGAAATACAATGGTCAATGAACGAATTTTACCAGTAAAACCGAGCATCTGCTTGTTTTTTCTGAAAAACTGGGATGGTGTTAATCTATCAAAATCTTCTTCCCAGTCAATTCCTATTTCTTGTTGAACCAAAATGTTTCCTCCTATAATTTTTCGAAATTTTTATAATTAAAATTATTAATTTTATAAGTATATAAATAACATCTGAGAGCATTTGACGAGTAATATTTTTACAGTACCATAGCTAGTCCGTTCAAAAATATACAATAAAATAATAATAAAAATTGTAAAGAATATAGTTTCTAAACTATGTTACCTATATATGTTGGTTGAAGTATATAATATTTTGCTATAATGTTTTATAATTTTCTTCATTCAAATCATTATTTTAATGCTAGGGTAATAGTTTAATATAAAAAAAGTAAGTCAGTAACATATTATGTTACTGCAATGTTTCTTCGTCAAATTCAATCCCGTCTTTGAACTCAATTTTGTCATCATGAATACCGACGAGATCTTTAAATTCTCTAAGTTTGAGTGTTTCTTTTTTGTTTTCTAAAAAGGCATAAACGGATTTGTGTCTAGAACCGTTTAAAATCATCTCAATAGCTTCTTTAGCTACCAAAATGTTCTCCATTTCACCTATTAATGAAACCGTTTTACCATAAACAGCCATGTCAACATCAGCTAACTCGGTAATAAGTTCACGGGTTTTACCATTTGCACCTATGATTCTTCCTTTATATCTTGCTAAGGCTTTTTTGGATTTGCCAACATATAATGGTAATTTCATAATTTCAAGATATATGTCATCATGAATTAATTTCATGGCAACCTCTGGGTTAAAACCGCGGGCTATGGCTTTTACAATGTGATTTGCATTCCAAACACCCAAAGGATCTTCCATATCCTCACGAGGAGTGATATAAACAGTTCCATCATCACTATCGATATCAAGTATGGTGCCGGTTAACTTTTCAATGGATTTTTTAACGTCTCCATTTTTACCGATTAAAGCACCAACTCTATTTTGAGGTATTTTTAAATAATCTGTTTCAGGCATTTTTATCACCTTCGTTACTTTATTATTTGTAAGAAATTCTATTTAATACTTCTTTTTGAAGTAATCAATTTATAAATTTTTTCATTTAAAATAAGGAAATATTCTATAATTTAAATTTTGGCCAGTATATTCTTGTAAATATGATGTTTTAATTTCTTAGTTTTGAATAACTCTAAA
Organism: Methanobrevibacter sp.; assembly: GCF_045646045.1. Lineage (GTDB taxonomy): Archaea > Methanobacteriota > Methanobacteria > Methanobacteriales > Methanobacteriaceae > Methanocatella. Next base: position 2,510 of record NZ_JAZRJY010000081.1, read on the forward strand.
AAAGATTTTTTTTTAGTAATTTTAATATATTTGGTTTATCTAATATATTATCTATGAATAATGATGAAAATAAATTTCCCGATTATGTTACTTTTCCAAGAACATTTGACAAATATAAATGGTATAAACCATTAATTACTATTGTTCTTGTGACAATTTTATATTTCCTATTTCAAAATATTTTGGTATTGGTTTTTAATACAGTATATGGCGAAAATACTATTAATGCAATATTAAATGGGGGATATGAAACATTAAATAACTCTGATGTTTCAGTTTATTATTCTTATTTGTCTATGATTATTTTTGCTCCTGCAATTTATATTGCTTCTAAAATTGTTCGTGATAGACCGTTTTCTTCTTATTCTTCTTCCCGTGGGGGATGGAATTGGAAAATCTATTTCAAATGCTTGTCCATTCCTTTTGTAATATATTTGGCTTATTTTTCATTATCTCTATTGTCTGGCGATGAATATTTAGGCAACAGTCAAGTTTCTCTAATGGCATTGATTATATCTTTGATTCTTATTCCTGCCCAATGTATTGTTGAAGAACATGTGTTTCGTGGTCTTTTAATGCAGACTTTTGGGGCATGGTTTAAAAATCCGATTTTGGCTATTATTATTCAAGCTGTAATTTTTTATATGGTTCATTCTTACAATGATCTTGGTGTAATTTCTGTGTTTATTTCAGGAATTATTTTCGGATTAATCTCTTGGCGTACTAATGGTTTGGAAGCAGCGGCTTCAATTCATTCAATTAATAATCTGATGGCGTTTTTCATTGTTGCTATTGGTTTTACTTCATCTTCATCAACAATCTCTTATTGGGGTTTTGTTCTAGATATTTCACTTACTTTAGTTTCATCAATTGCAGTATACTATATTGGAGTTAAAAAAGGATGGTTTGATGAAAAAACACCGGATAAATTAATTTAGGGTTTTTGCCAAATTTAAATTTCGGTTTAGCATTTGGCCAGGAAAACTATGAAAGTGGAACTATCTGAACTTAAGCAACATTTGGAAAAATTAGTATAATTTTAAAATTTGGGGTTCACATATTCCCGTAAAAAAGATGTTTTACTTACAGCTCTTCTGGCAACATTTCTGTAGTTAAATTTGGAGTCTATGCTTAATATAAATTTAGATAATTATGGCTAGTTCATAGTAAATATTTGCAATATTATCAATTTATGATTGAGCATAATGCTATTTTTATTGAGCAGTTTTTAATTAAATTTATGATTGATATTTTAACTAGTTTTTGATTTTTTTGTCAGTTACTTTATCATTATTTTAATTATTCATTGAAATTATATAAAAGAAATTTTTTCATTATCTTTTTTTGGTTTTTAATATGTATTGTCAATATTGTCAATTTTTGATTGAGCATAATGGTATTTTTATTGAGCAGTTTTTAATTATATTTTTGATTAATAATTTTGATAATAAATAAATAGAATATAATTTAATTAATCTTAATTTTAAGTATTTATTAAAATTATATAAAAGAAATTTATTAATTATCGATACTATGAATATTATAACTTTTTTTCATATATTATCAATTTTTACAAAATTATTTCAAAATTTAAATTAAGTTATTTGAGTGTTATATGTAACATAACTTCTATATGTGGCTAATCCCAACATAATTATTTAATATATTAAAACCAAATGCCTTAAGAATTTCGAAAGTATCTGGGGAGCGGCATTCTCCAGATAGATATTATTTTTTACCTTCCAGTCGTTTAATGGATTTTATTAGGTTATCAAAATCAGATTCATAATTTCTATCCTGATCTATTCTGAATTCTTTATACTCGTTAATCGCATGAGCTTTAGCTTCAACAGCTGAAACTTTGCCTTTTCCTTCCAGCAGTGGCAATTGGCTTAATTCAAGATATCCGTAAAGCAAGATTTTCCAGTCTTTCATGAATGTTGGTTTTTGGGAATTTGCCCTTGTCTCTGCCAATGTTAAAAAACCGTCAACCAGCGTATTCAGTGAATCCAGTTCCATTTCGTTTAAGTAGTTTTTTGAAATTACCACGTCTGCCTGAAGGATTTTTCCATGAGGAGCATCTTCCCATGTTGTAAGTCCCATGTTAACTTTGGTTTTGTCGCTGCGGGATTTTATGATTTCAGCGGCAGTCTGGCCGGTTATGGCAAAAAGCAGCATGTTCTGCACTGTGGCAAAGAAGTCTTTTGTTTCATCGCTATCCAGATTGTAGTCGGCACTTGTTGCATAAAGGTCAGTGATTTTCTGGTTGAATCTTCTCTCTGAAGCTCTTATTTCACGGATTCTTGAAAGCAAATGGTCGAAGTAATCTTTCCCGAATCTTGTGCCTTTTTTCAATAACTCATCATCAAGTGCAAAACCTTTTACAATATACTCTCTAAGCACTCCTGTTGCCCATCTTCGAAAGTGTGTTGCCTGTTTACTGTTTACGCGATAGCCTACTGAGATTATGGCATCCAGGTTGTATAATATTGGCTGTGTTTTCGCATCAGGGTTTATAATAACGTTTCCACTATTAGTGGAATCGTTCGGATTGAAGGTTACTTCTGATTTTACCAGCTCTCCAGACTCAAAAATATTGGTTAAATGTTTACTTATGGTTTTGATATTTTTACCGAACAATTCTGCCATGGTTTTTTGTGTGGTCCACATTGTGTCATTTTCAGAATCAATAATTACATCTATGGCCACTGCTCCGTCTTCACTGGTATATAATAATGTTTTTACAATCTCATTATTCATATTATAAGCTCCAGGTATCTAAAGTTGATATAATAATAAGTAGGTTTATAAGGTATATAAAAGATTAGAGAGAGCATTTGCAAAGTAAGATTTTAAGCTATTGACAAGTAGTCTTTTGTAGAATTTCATTAGTTTAACTTTATAAATTAAGTTACCATTCCCTATATACTCTAAAACCTGAATTCCTTAAAGAATTTCAGAAGTGTTACGGGATTGGTATTTTCAAGATTATAAAATGCATGATACTTTTTATTTATTCAAGAAGAAATCAATGGTAGCATAATGTAGTGTTAACAGATGTTAGGTTAAAATACTTGGATTTGAAAAGGAAATTAAATTCCCTAAAAGTTCATTCTCCTGATGATGAGATTGTTCTTGATGCTCACGATTTTAATTTAAGAAAAAATTTTCTTTTAGATTTCATAACTTTTGATGGAGATTGTCATAATGGCGTATCTCAAATTCAAGAGTTTCAATTTAACAATATTAAGGGAAAAGAGAATTATTTTTAATTCACTCAACAGTCCATTTTTTTCATGAATATATATAATGGAGGGTATTGGATAATTCAAAGATGCTATCAATGTTTGAAAAGGCAGTTAATGTATAAAATCATATCTTATGAAATGCCAATTTTCAGTCTTAATGCTATTGTTTCCAACACTTAATTAAAATTTGGGGTTTACATATTCCCAAACTTCTTCAAAACTAGTTTTTACGCCTAATTTGGTGTATTCACGAACAAGCGTGTTAATATCTCTTTCAAGTAATTCTTTTGATATTGGATTATCCAGAACTACTGATTGAGAAACATCAATAATTACTGGAGTTTCATTTTTATTTAATATATTGTAATTGGATAAATCTCCATGTGCTAATTTGGCATCATTAACAAATTTTTTCAATTCAACAAGTAACTTATTGAAAAATTCGTTGGGGTTTTCCGGAGGCCGATTTTTAACAGGCTGTGCCGGATTTCCGTTTTCATCACCAATAAATTCAATTAATAATACATTATTTGCACTGGTAATCGGTTTTGGAACAGTTACTCCAGCATCATATAACCGGGTTAAGTTTTTAAATTCTTTTGTCACCCAGGAATAAATGATTTTGCGTTTATTTTTAGTTTTAACGTTAAATCTGGGATCCCCTTTTAGATAATAATCCATTTTTTTAAAATCAGATGTAGCTATTCTATAAATTTTAACAGCTACAAATTTTTCATCATCGGTAATTCCTGTAAGTACATTGGCCTCTTTACCGGTACTTATAGCACCGTTTAAAATGTCAATATAACCTTGGTTGGCTAATTTGTAAAGCGTTTCTAAAGTAATCTTATCAAAAATTTCATTTCCTGTTTTTCTATCAGAACTGTCTTTCTTTCTTTTTTCGGAATGAATTTTTTCATGCTTGGCATCGGCTTTTGCTACTTTGGAATCCATTAAAATCAGTAAAAAAAGGTAAATGGTGTGGTTACATTTTTAAGTAACCTTTTCTTTCAAGCCAGTTGGACTCGGTTTTGGTGTATCTCCAGATTACATCTCCTTTTTCATCGGATTGGAAATCCCATGGTTTTACAAGGATGACGTCACCTTCACGAATCCAAATACGTTTTTTCATTTTTCCAGGAATTCTGGTCATTCTAATGTGTCCGTCTGCACATCTAACTTTTAATTTACCATGTCCCATGATTTGTTCGACTACTCCAGGAATTTCTCCCTTTTTAGGAGTTCTAACTCTCCTATACTCTTGTTGATTGTTGTTATTAGCTTTAGACAAATACTCTCCTCCAAACTTAAAATATAATTCACAATTATATAAATTATTTATATATTTATTAATATACTATATATTAATTTATTGGATTTTATTAAAAGGTGTTTTAATGGGTACCGAATTTTTAAAAATAAAAGAGTGCGATGAAGCACAAGATATTATTCAGGATTTATTTGATAAGTACTGTACAGCTCAAAGTGAAGAAATTGATTGTGAAGATGCTTACGGAAGAGTATTATTCAATGATGTTTATAGTAGAATGGATTTTCCTCCATTTGATAAAGCTCTAAAAGACGGTTTTGCAATTTTATCAGAAGACAGTTACGGAGCAAGTGAAGAATCACCGAATACATTGGATGTTATTGATTTTTTAGAAGCAGGATCCATTACTGATAAAAAAGTTGAAAAAGGTAAATGTATTGAAATCAGTACAGGTGCAGCTATTCCGGAAGGTGCAAACGCTGTTGTGATGGTAGAATACTGCGAAAAATTTGACGATAAGGTTAATTTGTTTACTACTGCAACTCCATCACAGGATATTGCTAAAAAAGGCTCAGACATTGAAGAAGGTAAATTGATTCTTAAAAAAGGAGATATTTTAACTCCCGGAAAAATTGGGGTTTTACTGTCTCAGGGTTTTAAAACTATTGAAGTGTATAAAAAACCTACTGTTGGTATAATATCTTCAGGTAATGAGATTACAATGCAGGGCCAAGATTTACCATTCGGTAAGATCTATGATGTAAATGGAAACATGATTAAAAACGATGCGGTTTCCTGTGGTGCCGATGCAAAATTTTTAGGTGTTGTTCGAGATAATTATGACCAGGTAAAAGAAAAAATTCAGGAATCACTTGAAGACGTTGATATTTTATTATGCTCCGGCGGAACTTCAGCAGGTCTTGGGGATGTAATAAAACATGTTTTGGATGAATTGGGTGAAGTTTACATTCACGGAATATCTGTTCAGCCGGGAAAACCAACAATTGTTGGTCTTATCAATGAAAAATTAGTCATTGGTCTTCCGGGTAATCCTGTATCCGCATTAATGATATTTAATGCATTTGTAGCTTCCCCATTATCTGATGTTGCAGGAATAAAAAAAGAATTTGAGCAAAAAGTAATTAATGGGGTTATGACAAGAAGAATCCACTCTCCGGTTGGACGTATGCAGTATCAGCTTGTAAAAGTGGATGGAAGTGATGTACAACCTATATTTAAAGATTCAGGTGCAATTTTTTCCTTATCTAGTGCTGATGGTTATGTAAAAGTAGAAAAATCAGTTGAATTATTGGATGAGGGTGAGGAAGTAGAAGTTTATTTATTTAATTAAATCAAAATTACTATTATAAGGTGAAAGAATGGAACATGAAATAAAAATTATTCCAGATCAAAAATTAGCTGTTATCAATTATAAAGGCCCAATTACTGATTTAGGACTCTTGATTTCCAAATTAGCAGATTGGATTGATGCGGAAGAAATAAATGCTTTGGGTGAACCTTTTGTAGTTTATTATTCACCAAGACATGAAGTAAATGATGGCGATGCTGTTTATGATGTGGGGATTGTCATCGACGATGAAGATGCTGTTGATGAGGATATGATTCGTGTAGTTGATATGGTTGAACATAAAATGTTGTGTGGAATCCATGAGGGTCCTACAGACAATATTATGGATAGCTATGCAGAATTAGTTGATATTTCTCAAGCAAATAATTATGACATTATTGGCTCACCAAAAGAAGTTTTCATTAAAGGTTTCCATAATTGCGATAATGAAGACGAATTTATTACTGAAATTCAATTACCTATTATTGAAATGTAGGTGATATATATGGCTAAAAAAGAAAAAAAGGAAGAAAAAGAAAAAGAATTTGATGTTGAAAAAGAAATGGAAAGATTATCTAAATCAACCCGTATTAAAATCATGAAATCCGAAAATTCTTTTGAAAGCAGATTGAATCAGTTGGATAAAGATATTGAAGATGCAATATCTTCAAAAGAAAAATTATTTGATGAAACTAAAGAATTAACATCAAAACATGTCATGACCAATTATACGGATAATGCATTGGAAAGATACAAGAATCAATTACGAAAAATTTAATTTTTTCTTATTCAAATATTTTTAGGAAAGAATCCATCGGCAATGTTACGCCATAATTGCTGAATGGATTAATAACCACACCAAATATATTTTCAGGGTTATCCCCAATCATTTCTGCCAGATCTTTAGTATAAATATTGATTGCAGATGTATGGCCATATACTTCTGAATCATCACTGAACAATGGAATATATGTTCGCCCATCATCATCTGCGATTTTTACAGGATTGAAACGAAAATCTTCAATATTATTTGAATCATGACTTGTTATTTCAATGGGCATTATTAATTTGGCATTTTTTATTTCTTCAATTAATGCATCATTATCTTCTTCAGTTGCATCATCAGGATTAATATTTAAAAGTTCTTTTAATTTGTTGTTCATTCAAATCACTATAATCCGATAACTTTCAGGTCATGAACAAGTATTTTTGGAATAATGTATGATCCTTTTTGTTTAATTTCAGATTTAAGGCCGTCGCATGTTTTCATCAGTTCGAAAATATTTCCGGAAATCATTGATTTTTTAACGCCGTCAGTGATTTCTCCGTTTTCAATTGTAAATGCATTATTTGCTTCAACAGAAAAGTCTCCTGAAATCGGATTTGCTGTATGTGCTCCTAAAACATTTGTAATCAGTATTCCCGTGTCAATTTCATCTATTCCAATTTTATTTTCAAATTTAAATTCAATATTGGATGGGGATGTGGTCGGTGTTGACAGATAAGATGCCCTATAACCGTTGGAAGTGCTTTTGCATCCTGCTTTATTTGCTGTGTAGATGTCATATAAAAATGATTTTAAAACTCCATTTTCAACCAAAGTAGTCTTTTTAGATGCTGTTCCTTCACCATCCGCTTTTACACTTCCCATACCTCCTTCAAGCAATGGATTATCAATAATTGAAAGATTGGTATTGGTAATTTCATTGTTAATTTGGTCATGGAGAATTGATCTTCCTCTTAAAACATTTTCACCAATGAATCCATCAATAAATGTGGAAAGCAATCCTGATGCAGCATAATAATCAAGAACAACATCACATTCTTTAGTTTCAATGGCTTTTGGATTTAAAGAGTCTTTGGCTATTTTACATACATCGTCAGTTAATTTCTCATATTCCAGGTCGAGTTGTCTTGAAGATTTGTAATCATATGATGTTGTGATTTGCCCATCTTTTTCAAGAGTAACGGATAATCCTCCGCTAAATCCAGTATTTTTATCATAAATAGATACGCCATTTGAATTTAGTATTAATTCTTCAGATTTCACTGCTGAAAAACCTGTGGAAGTTATGCTGCACTCATTTTCTTTTGTGCGTGCAATGATATTTTCCAAAAATTCACAGCATTCATCTAAACTTAAATCATCATATTTTTTATCATATGTTCCTTTGATATCGTGGACTTTTTCAACCTTTGAAAATTCATAATTTTTATCAACATTATTTAATTTTGCATTTTCCAAGGCCTTTTGTGCCATTTGCGGGATTTTGTCAAGGTCTGTTGTGTATGCAAATCCCATTTTATTGTCTTTAATTACACGAATTCCAACACCTTTGTCAATCTCTTCCTTTGCAAAATTTAAAACGTCTAGTTTTGATTCAACTTCAATACAATTGATGTTATTTATATAAATTTCCCACTGGTCGGTTAATTTTTCAACTTCTCTGACACATTCGTCTGCTATTTCATATATCATACTATGTTCCTCATAATGCAAATTTCTCAATAGCTTCAGCTACACCATCACCAAAGTTATTTTCGCAAACATATGTACTAATAGCTTTTAAAGAGTCATCAGCATTTCCTACAGCTATTTTTACTCCGGCTTCTTTTAGGAAGTCTTCATCATTTTCACTATCTCCAATAGCCATCACGTTTTCCATATTGATGCCGTTTTGTTCACATAATCTTCTAAGTGATGTTCCTTTATTAACACGTTCATCTGTTACATGGAGGGCAAAACCGCTGTCATAGATTTCCAATTCATCAACATGTTCATAATCTTTAAGTGCATCTTCAATAATTTCTCTTTCAATTGTTTTATAAAATACTATTTCTGTTGCACGGTAATCATTGTCATGTGAAGCGTGTTTTGAATAGTTATCGCCTAATTTTTCTTTAAGGTGCATTTCTGCTTTTTCAATATATTCTCTGTTTACTAAAATTTCAACAGCATTGTTGTTATATCCTTCTTTAAAAATCATCCCACCATTTTCTGCTACAAGTCCTCCACTACATCCGATTAGAACTTCGGTAGCATATGCGTAATTAACCACATTTCCAGTAACGATTATTGTTGGAATTCCCTTTTCTTCAGCTGCTCTTAAGGATTCAATGGCTGAAATACATATTTTTCTTTTTTCATCAGTTATTGTCCCGTCGATGTCAACAGCTATTGCTTCTATTTTCATATTTTATCTCCTTGAATATCTATGTGCAATATTGCATGTTCCTTCTTTACTTACCATACAGGCTCCGATAGGGTGGAGCGGATTACATTCTTTTCTAAATAATGTACAGTCCTCAGGTCTTTTGAGACCTCTTAAAATAGGCCCACAAATACATCCTTTTGGGGCTTCTTTAACATCTTTAACTTCAATGTCGTATTTTTCACGGGCATTAAATTCTGAAAATTCGTCTTTTATTTCTAAAACGGAATTAGGTATTTTAGGAAATCCTCTCCATTCTCTGCTTGCAACATCAAAGACTTCATCAATCATTTTTGTTGCAATTTCATTTCCTTCTTCCCTTACAGCTCTTGCATATTCATTATCTATTTTTGGTGTATCATTATGAATTTGTCTTAAAATCATATAAACAGACATTAATATGTCTAAAGGATTAAATCCAGCAACAGCCTGAGGGATACCGAAATCAGTAGAGAAGTATTCAAATGGTTTGGTACCGATTATTGTACAAACGTGTCCTGGTTGAATTAAAGCATTCAAACTTGTTTGTCCTGAGTTAATTAAAAAGTCTATTGCCGGAGGTATTAATCTGTGGCAGGACAGTACTGAAAAGTTTTCGGGAGGTGTGGATAATATTTCTGCTGCGGTTGTAGGTGCTGTTGTTTCAAACCCTGCCGCCATAAATACAACATCATTATCTTCTTTTTCAGCTATTTCAATAGCTTTATTAATTCCATAAACTATTCTTACGTCTCCACCTTCAGCTTTAGCATCTGCAAGTGATCCTTGTGAACCTGGAACTCTCAGCATGTCTCCAAATGTAGTTATTGTAACTCCTTTTTCAACCAGTTCTAAACATTCATCTATTTCACGTGATGGAACAACACACACTGGGCATCCTGGACCTGCAACAATTTCCACTTCGTCAGGTAGGAGGCTTCTGATACCATTTTCCATTATTGTATGTTCGTGTGAACCACATACGTGCATTATTTTAACAGGCGTTGCTAATTTGTTAATTCTATCTAATAGCTCTTTTGACATATTTTTCATGATTACACCAAAGAATTTAAATTATAATATATTAATATTAATTATAGATATTAATTAAATTTTTTTATTATTTAGTGATAATCATGTTCAACAACAATAAAATTTTAGTAGTAATCCCTGCTCGTGGGGGTTCAAAAAGAATTCATCGCAAGAATATTCGTTTACTTGCAGACAAACCATTAATTTCTTATGCAATTGACATCGCTAAATCTTCTAAATATGTTGATGATGTTGTAGTGTCTACTGAAGATTCAGAAACAGCTTCAATATCTGAAAAATTTGGGGCAAGTGTTGTAAGACGTTCTCCGGATTTGGCAGGAGACCAAATCCCAGTTGATCCTGTTGTTTATGACGCGACAGTACAAAAGGAAAAAATTGCATTTGATGAGTATGATATTGTAATTACCTTACAAACTACATCTCCTCTTTTAAAAACAGAAACACTTGATAAAGCCATTGAAAAATTTGAAAATTTTGATGTTGATACTGTTATTTCTGTTATGGGAAATAAACATTTAAGCTGGGGATTTAATGAAAAAGATAATCGTTATTTTCCATTATATTCTGAAAGGTTATCTCAGCAATATCTTCCTATGGAATATGTTGAAACTGGAGGTATATTCGCAACCAGAAGATCTTTTATAACTCCAAATTCCCGTTTGGGAAATAATGTTGATTTGATTGAAATTTCTCAAGAAGAGAGTATAAATATTATTTCTTATGAGGACTGGTGGGTTGCTGAACGTTATATAAATAGAAAAAAAATAGCAATGATTGTCAATGCTAATGATGATACTGGTTTCGGTCCAATTCAGAGATGCGTTTCTTTAGCATCCAGATTACTAAGTGATAATGTTTTATTTTTCATTGATGAAAATTATCCATTGGGTGTTGATTTTGTTAAAAGTTTTAACTTTCCATTTAAATTATATGATGGAAATGATGATTTATTCAAAAAATTAAATGAATTCAACCCTAAGATTGTTGTTAATGACATATTCGATACTACTAAAGAATATGTTTCTCATCTAAAAGAAATGGGATTCTTTGTTATTAACTTTGAAGATCTTGGAGAAGGTTCAGAAGATGCTGATGTAGTTTTTGATTCATTATATGAACATGATGGTGGTTTTGGAAATATTTTTAGTGGATATAAATATTATTTATTGAGAGATGAATTTTATTTCCAGCCAAAAAAAGTTGTAGGTCCTGATGTTAATGATGTATTGATTGCAATTGGAAGGAATGATTCAAATAATCTAACTGAAAAAGTATTGGAATCTGTTTTGGCTAGTGGTTATGCGGGTAGGATTGATGTCATTTTACCATTCAATTATCAATACGGAGAAGAACTGGCCCAAAAATATGAATCGAATAATAATGTTCAAATTTATAGAAATAGTGTGGAAAATATCAGTGCATTCATGCTAAGAGCGGATATTATTTTTTCATCAGCAAGTAGAAAAATGTATGAAATCTGTTCTGTTGGAACTCCATGTATTTGTATTTGTCAAAATGGACGTGAACAAACCCATGATTTTGCATCTTCTGAAAATGGATTTATTAATATGGGTCTTGTTGATACGATATCAAATGATGATATCACCAATCAATTTAAAATTGTTTGGCAGGATTTCGAATTGAGGCAGAATATGAGCAATTTGATGAAGAATGTTGATTTAAAGCATGGTTTTGAAAATATCTGGTCTGTTGTTGAACAGAGATATTGGGCACGCGATTTTGAGCAAAAAAAACATTAGGTGTTAATATGAATATCTTTTATAAAAAGCCTTATTTGATAGCGGATATTGGGGTAAATTATTATGATATTGCTCTAAAAGAAGAAATATCAACTATGGAAGCTGCAAAATTAATGATTTTGGAAGCTAAAAAGGCAGGTATTGATGCCGTAAAATTTGAGTCTTATAAAACTGAAAATATTATATCCCGTAATTTTCCAGAACAGTTTGATTTATTCAAAAAATATGATGAATTTGGTCGTGATGAATTTTTTGAGTTGTCTGAATACTGCAATGAATTGAAAATAAAATTCTTATCAACACCTCTTGATTATGAATCTGCGGATTATTTAGATGAATTCATGGATATTTATCCAATCGCCTCATCTGATTTAACAAATATTCCTTTTATACAATATATTGCAAAGAAAAATAAGCCAATGTTATTATTGACTGGTGCGGCCACATTAAATGAAGTTAAAATAGCTGTTAGAGCTATTGAAGATGTATCTACTGTTGATATTGCAATATTGCATTCTGTATTGGCTTATCCGACTGATTATAGAGATGCTAATTTGGCAATGATTAAAGATTTGGCCCAAAACTTTCCAAATTATGAAATTGGCTATTCAGATCATACTAAACCTGATTCTAACATGTTTGTCCTAACAACTGCATATAATTTTGGTGCAGATATTATAGAAAAGCATTTTACTTTAGATAAATCCCTTCCAGGTAATGACCATTCACATTCAATGGATCCTGAAGATGTAATGATATTTAAAACAAACATCGGATTTTTATCTCAGATTAAAGGAATGAAAAACAAACAGCCGTTAATATGTGAATCTTCAGCAAAACGTGATGCAAGAAAATCCATCGTCCTTACGAAAAATATTAAAAAAGGGGATGTAATCACCTCAGATATAATAACATTTAAAAGACCTGGCATCGGAATATCTCCTGCTAGAATTGATGATGTTGTTGGTAAAACCGCTTTGGTTGACATAGCTGAAGATACAATAATTGATTTTGATATGTTATCATAACATTTATTAATGTCTGTGTTTACATTATTAATTGGTGTTATCCATGAAATTTTGTTATGAATGTGGATGTAAATTAGAGGGTACTGAGGATGTCTGCCCCGAATGCGGGGAAGAATTTGAATTTTATGAACGTCCTGAAGATTTGATTGGAGATGTTTTAAATCAATTTTTAGACGATGTTGACCAATTGAAAAATAATGCTATAGAATATATGAAAGAAATGGATATCGATGATGTAGTTGATGATTTCACTAGAAATTCTAAAAAAGCATTAAACCAGGATGCAATTTATGTTGCCAGAGCTCGCGTGAAATTGGAAAACTCCGGTGACAGTCAAAGAGTTATATATCTTTGTAATAAAGCATTGCTTGTTGATGATAAAAATTGGGAAGCTTATTATTTAAAAGGAAGAGCTTTAATTAATTTGGGAAGATATGATGAAGCTATCGATGAATTAATTAACAGTTTAGCTTTAAATGAAGATAATATTAAAGCTAGAGAATATATTGCAAAAGCATCTCGCCTAAATGGTGATTTGGATTATTCTCTAAAAATCTATGATTCAATTTTGGATATTGATGATAAATATTATGAAGCTATCTTGGGTAAAGCTTTAATTTATTTCAAGTTAAAAGATTATGCTGAAGCAGATAAATTCTTTAAAGAAGCAAATGATATTTCTCCCGTTTCTGGATATGCAAAACATAAATGGGATTTCTGCACAGAAAAAATCAGTGAAGAATGAATATTAATTTTACATTAATATTACTTTTTTTTAATTTTTAGTAATTTTTCATATTTTAAACTAGTTTTTTTTTTGAAGATTAACTATTACATATCTTGATATTATGGTGAAATAATCATGAACCCAATATTTGCAGTATATCTGGAATTGTATCTATTATTAAATGAATAAGATAGGATACCACAACATTTTTTGTTTGTAAATAAGCATATAATTCAAATATTGATCCGAAACCTTGAATGAATAATATTTGCAGTATTCTTCCGCTGTAACTATTGTAATGAAGCAAACCGAAAATGACTAAGCTTACAAAAATGCCTAAAATTAAAGATAATTTGCGATTATTTGTATATTTAAATACGCAAAACATGATGAGCAATAAAATAAATATCTTAAAGAACTCTTCACCCCAAAGTTGTATGGCTTGAGATATATAACCTATTAATGTCACAGGTACTGAACTGTCAACATATTCTGCTGTTACAATGCCCAACATGGTAAATAAGAATATTATGACCATTGTATATAAATAATCTCCAATGACACAACCTAAAATAAGTTTTATGTCCTTTAATCTTGGCATTTTAAAGAATATACTATAATTTCCTTTACAAAGATATAATGCCGGAACTACCCCCAATAAAAAAAGTATTATTGGTAAATTATCTCCGTTGCTAAATGGCATGAAATTTGTTGTGATATAAAGCACCATTAAAATAACTGCAGCAAGCATAATCAACCAATCTATTTTGGACAACTTTGGAACACCATTATAGAAAGGTAAATCAACTCCATCTTCTAAAAATTCAAATTTTTCTTTTAAATTAACCATTTTATCTTCATTTAAGTAATCTATTATTAAAAAAATAAGCTTATTGCTTAATTAGTAATATAATTATAAAAGTATTTAAAATTATTTGAATATCTGACAAAAAATAGAACAAAAATAAAAAAAATTAAAATTCTGAAGAACAATCTGCAGAATATTTGCTGAGCAATACTGCACATTTGTCTATGGTTTCAGAATTTAATTTAATAGTAGTGTTTTGAATAGTATTTAATAATTCATCAATAAATAAGTCTTCATCAGTTAAAGGCATATTTATAACAACTACTTCATTATTAATAAAACCTACTAAAGGTTCTACAAAACAATTTCTAATATTATTATCATTAAGGAAATTAATCAAATCTTCACCTAATGTTAATGCTTTTTGTTTTATTGCATTATCCTGTGAAAATTTAGCTTGTTTTGTTGTGTATCTAAAACGTTTTTTATTTCCTACTTGTGCAATCTCGAATTTTTCTTCATCTTGATTAGCAGATTTAATTAATTCAATATTCTCATTTTCAGAATTCAATCTGTTTTTCGGATTGTACTTTTGGGAAAGAAGTGCATAGATTCCTGTAGGTCCAACAACTACATGGTTAATTCCAACAGGGGAAGTTGGAGTTTTAACATTATAGAACACATAATACTCTTCAGGTAAAGTTAACAAATGTTCTCTAATAATTCTTGTTCTAATGGTAGTTTCCTGAGTATCTTTAGTTCTATAAAATCCATAAGCTATAATGACGATTGATATTAATAAGGCTGCAAGCCCTGCTCCACTATTAACTAATAAAACTACAATAATACTTGCTATAAATATAATAACTCCTGCTATGATGATATACTGATCGGTCGTTAAATTCTTCATATCGAAATCAGGACCATCATCAACCAATCTGTCTGCTGATACAATTCCGTCCCCAGGTTCGGCAATTGTTAATTTGCTTTTCAAGTTTCCAAATCTGCCTGATGTTTCTTCAGGGATATCTTGATAATATACTTTCATTCCTTTAAAGAATTCATCTTTAAGGAAACTTTTTAATATATTATAATCATTACTTTTTGGAACTGCAAATTCTTTACTGAATTTAGATAAAACCGGTTCTGGAATTGTTGTCCTAGCAGTTTTTGGAGTATTTTCAATTTCTAATCTTTCTTGTTCAAGTTCTTCTTCTGCAACTTTTTGCATACCGTCTTCTGAAAAGAAAGTTTCAAGTTTATCAGTAATGGATTTTATGGAGCGGTCGTTTTCAGCTGTCTGTTCTTCTTCAGGGGCGTTTGTCTGATTATTTCTGATTTCGGCAAGTTCTTTTTTTCTTTCATCAATATATTGATCTAACTCTTTATTCATTTCAGAATCGAGATATCTTAAAGAACCTCCGCAGCTGTCACACTCATAGTCCAGTATATTATCATTTGATTTGATTTTATATTTTAATCCACAGTCTTCGCATTGAACAATTTGTGAATTATCATATTTTATAGAACTTAATATGCCGGAACCTTGAGATGGGGCATCAGAATAATCTTCTAAAAGTTCCAAATCTCCTGCACATGAAGAACACTCAAATGATGTAATATCGTCATTATCATCGAGTTGGTATTTAGCACCACAGTTCTTACAACATACAACTTTCATAATATCCTCTTAAATTTACCTTTATGTTATTAGTTATGATTAGTTTTTATTATTAAATATATTCATTTATTAATCAATTTTAAAAATTTTTTTCATGAAAAAATAGTAAAAATATGTAAAATTATCATTCACGTATTTTTCTTATATAAATATAGATTATCAATTTGTTTTATCTCTGTATAGTTGGTCAGATTCTTCTGCTCAATATCCGAGATATAATATGTGACGTTACTATCAATAATTTTTTGAGTATTGGAGCTTTCTATTCCTGGTGAATTCATACCTAAATACCAGTAATATGGACGTATATTATAGTTACCGATTTTGATTTCGCTCCAGTTATCTACATTTTCTTTAATATAGTCAGTCATCTTTTCAGGTGCATTAAATTCATTTGTATCTTCAAAGGTGTATGCAAATGCAAATCCTTGAATCAAAAAGAGTGCAATTAAAATTATTGGCAATATGCTTTTTCTGTCGATTTTTGTATTTATTTCATCAACTGCAACCATTATAAAATAGACTAATGCCGGAAAAATTGGAATAATGTATCTGTTAACTTTTATGATGTAATATGACTGGAATATGAAGTAGGATAAAATCCATGCCAGCATAAATATTCCCATTTTATATTTACTCTGTCTTCCAATTAAATATAGGCCAATTATTGTTAAAAGTATGGTTATTGTTGAACTGAACAAATCAAATGTAGCTAATGCAATTATACATAGTATCATCCCAACGATTTTACTCATGGTTAAATCAAATTTATTTCTTTTGACCCATAATGCAGCACCAACTATTAAAATTAAAAACACAAATCCTGAAAGTAAAGTCGGCTGGTTTAATGATGGAGTTCTAACGACAAATGTCGTATTGGATGATGAAATAAAATTTCCCATATTTGTCAGGTAATATCCAAGATCAGGATTATACGCATTGTCATGGGTTGATCCAAGATTTCCTTCAACTCCGCTTGTAAGCAATCCGTCAAAAACTAATTTACCATCACCCATTGACATGATGGTTGACATAATTATTGCAGAAAGTACGGCGGCTAAAGCAATGCCGATTAATATGTATTTCAAATCTTTTATTTTTATTTTAAATGAATTTTGATAAATGTAGTATAAGAATAATGGGGGCAATATTAAACCGACAGTGTATCTTGTGAAAAATCCAATAACAAATAATGGAAAGACTGCCACGTAATATTTTGGATTTTTATCAATAGCCAATAAAGTAAAATACACCAGCCAGATTGTAAAAGTTACTGCAGGAATATCTAAACTGCCGTTTGCAAGCCAAGTTAAGTTAAGTGCAAGAGTTGCATAAACAATTGTACCTGTTAAGCTAAGTAAATTATTAAATCTTAATCTTAAAAGCAGATAAAGTCCTATATTTCCAATTATAGCTAAAATTCCAGTTGTTATAAAAATTGCAGTTTTATCAACATAACCCAAATCAAATATGAGTGATGTTAAAAAACAGATTATTGGTGAGAGATAAATTGATTTTTCTGAATAGATATCGGTTCCTGCATAATATAGTGCGTTTAACAGGTAAACATAAACATCTGAGCAATATATTCCTAAATTGTCATTAAAATTAATGTAATATGCTACTAGAGCAGCACTTATTAATGTAATTAATATTAATTCCTTTTTGTCTTTTACATTTATATCCATTTAACTCACTTAAAATGACCCGATTGCAAAAGAAACAAATGCGATTAACATCCCAATTTTTAAATATTTTGATACTTTAGCTGCAGTTTTTACATTTTGGTCTTTGATTATTAAAATTCCTGAATAAATAAATATTATTGCTGCAATGGCTATTACCCCTAAATAAAAGAGATTAAATATATGTTGGATGTATAATAACGGACATAATGCACAATCCACTATAATTAATATAAAAGTAATAATTGCTGAAATTTTTGTACCGTAAAGAATAGGAAATGTTTTTGCGCCTTCTAGTTTATCTCCTTCAATATCTTCAATATCTTTTGTTATTTCACGCGCAGTTGTCATTACAAAGGCAAAAAATCCTAAAAACATTGATGTATAAATCATTTTTGGAGTTCCGACAGTAAATCCACCGAATACAAAACACAAACCTGTCATGAATCCGACAGTTAAATTTCCAAGTAATGGGGTTGATTTTAATTTATATGCATATACATAAAGAATCAAATCGGATATTAACACGATGATGAATGGCATCCAGTTACCGGTTAAACAGCTAATTAAAAAACCGCATATGGTTCCACATAAAAATAATCCATAAGCATAGTTTCGGGCTGTTTTAAGTTCAATTCGTCCTGACGGTATTGGCCTTTCAGGTTTGTTGATTAAATCGATTTTATAATCAAAATAATCATTAATCACATTTCCTGCACTAATTTCAAATAATACTGCTAAAATTGCAAGTATTATCGGTATTGAAACTGTATGTGCTATAATTGCTACAAGTACAATAACTATCATGGCCATTACTACATTGCCTGGCCTGAGTATTTCTATATATGGATTCATTGTATTTCGCCTTTATGTTAATTTGTTTATTAATTATCTTTTAAACAATAATTATATAAACTATGTAAAGTAATACATATATTAGTATATTATTTATTAAATTTATATTATTACTTTTTAGCTGGTGTTAAATTTGGAGAAAATTAAAATAGCAATAGTGGGAATAGGTAACTGTGCAAGTTCACTTATTCAAGGAATTCATTATTATGATGGAAAAAATCCTGAAGATGCAATTGGATTAATGCATTGGGATATTGGCGGCTATGAACCAAGCGATATTGAAGTTGTAGCTGCTTTTGATGTTGATAAAAGAAAAGTTGGTAAAACTATTGATGAAGCAATATTTGCTAAACCGAACTGTACTACTGTTTTCCAGGAAGATATTCCGAAATATGATGCAAAAGTAAGTATGGGTCATGTTTTGGATGGTGTTGCAGATCACATGTCTAACTATGATGAAGAATTTACATTTGTTGTCAGTGATGAAGAGCCTGTTGATGTTGTAGAGGTTTTAAAAGAAAGTGGTGCTGAAATACTTGTAAATTATTTGCCTGTAGGATCTGAAGAAGCTGCAAGATTTTATGCACAGTGTGCACTTGATGCAGGTGTTGCTTATGTAAATTGTATGCCTGTATTCATTGTAAGTGATGATGAATGGGATGCTAAATTCAGAGAAAAAGGAATTCCTATTGTTGGAGATGATATTAAAGCTCAAATTGGTGCTACCATTACTCATAGAACACTAGCTAGTTTATTTATGGATAGGGGTGTTAAATTAGATAAGACCTATCAAATTAATACTGGTGGTAATACTGATTTTCTCAATATGCTTAACAGAGACAGATTAGATTCTAAAAAAGAATCAAAAACCGAAGCTGTTCAATCTGTTCTTAAAGAAAGAATGGATGATAGGGATATCCATATTGGACCTAGTGATTATGTCCCATGGCAAAATGATAATAAATTATGTTTCCTCAGAATGGAAGGACGTACTTTTGGTGATGTTCCAATGAACATTGAACTCAGATTAAGTGTTGAAGATTCACCAAACTCTGCCGGTTGTGTAATTGATGCGGTCAGATGTTGTAAAATCGGTTTGGAAAGAGGTGTTGGTGGACAGTTAACTTCTATTTCTTCATACACTATGAAACATCCTCCAATCCAATATACTGATGATGAAGCATATGATAATGTTGAAAAATTTATTTCCGGCGATTTGGAAAGATAATTTTTCATTTTCTTATTTTTTTTAATAATTTTACAAATTTATTAATATATGAAATAATATATATTAATACATAATGCAATAAAATTTATTCAAAATTTTTTAAATAATTAAAAGAGGTGTTTATTGAAATGGCAAAAGTAAGATTCACTGAAACTGCACTTCGTGATGCCCACCAATCTTTACTTGCGACTAGGATGAGAACAAGGGACATGATTCCTATTGCAGAAGAAATGGATAAGGTTGGATATTTTTCTGTAGAAGCATGGGGTGGAGCAACTTTTGATACTTGTATTAGATATTTAAATGATGATCCTTGGGAAAGATTAAGAAATTTAAAGTCTGAATTTAATAATACTCCTATTCAAATGCTTTTAAGAGGACAAAATTTGGTAGGATACAAACATTATCCCGATGATGTTGTAACAAAATTTGTTGAAAAATCATATGAAAATGGTGTGGATATTTTCAGGGTTTTTGATGCTTTAAACGATATTAGGAATATGGAAAAAGCTATTAAAGTAGCTAAAGCCCAAGGTGCTCATGTTCAAGGTACTATAAGTTATACAATAAGTCCTGTTCATACTTTAGATGATTTTGTTGATTTGGCTAAAGACCTTGAAGCTCTTGACTGTGATTCTGTAGCTATCAAAGATATGGCTGGATTAATTACACCTGCTGCTGCATATGAGTTAGTATCTAAATTAAAAGAAGAAACTGATATGCTTGTAGATTTACATTGTCACTGTACAAGCGGTATGACTCCAATCAGTTATTATGCAGCTTGTCAGGCAGGTGTTGATATTTTGGATACTGCAATTTCACCATTATCATGGGGAACATCACAGCCACCAACTGAAAGTATGGTTGCAGCTTTACAAGGAACTCCATATGACACAGGATTGGATTTAAAACAATTGACTCATATTAAAGAGTACTTTGATGATATTAAAGAAAAATATTCCACATTGCTCGATCCTATTGCAGAAAGTATTGATACTGATGTATTATTATACCAAATTCCTGGTGGAATGCTTTCAAACCTTATTTCACAGCTTAAAGAGCAAAATGCATTGGATAGATACGATGATGTTCTTGAAGAAATGCCTCGTGTTAGAAAAGATATGGGTTACCCACCTTTAGTAACTCCAACAAGTCAAATTGTAGGTATTCAGGCTGTAATGAATGTATTGGGTGGAGAAAGATATAAAACTGTATCCAACGAAGTTAAAGAATATATGAAAGGTAATTATGGTAAACCTCCTGCTCCTGTTGATCCGGTAATTTCTAAAAAAATAATCGGTGATGAGGAAGTAATTACCTGCAGACCTGCAGATTTATTGGAACCTGAATTTGAAAAGTTCAAATCTGAAGGTATGGAAAAAGGATTTGTTAAATCTGATGAAGATGCTTTAACTTATGCATTATATCCACCAATTGCTCCTAAATTCCTTAAAGGAGAAGCTGAGGAGGAAGAACTCAAAGCTCCATCAATTGCAGATGATTCTGAAATTGGAATCCCAACACAATATAATGTTGAAGTTGATGGTGACGTATTTGAAGTTAAAATAATGCCTACCGGATTTATGGAAGTTGAAGAAACTGAAAAAGGTCCATTCACTCCAGTTGAAGGTGGAGTGTTCTCTTCAATGCAAGGTATGGTTATTAAATTAAGTGTTAATGTAGGAGATAAAGTATCTGTTGGCTCAACTATTGCAGTAATTGAGGCTATGAAGATGGAAAATGATATCCAGTCCGAAGTAGAAGGTACTGTAGAAGAAATCTTTGTAGAACCTGGTGACGCTGTAAGTGCCGGAGATATTTTAATGGTTATCAAATAATAACCATTTCTTTACTTTTTTTTAAATATTTTTCATCGTTTCAATTTGTACGAATTTTTTTTTAAAAAATTTAGGTATTTATAAATATTACTTTTTTTATAAATAATAATATCAAAGTTTAATATAGCTTTGAATATTTTAAGGAGACAAAAAGATGAAAAACTACTTTGACATTAAAGACAAAGTCGCTCTCGTTACTGGAGCATCTTCCGGTCTTGGTTGGCAAATTGCTCAAGCATATGCTAGTCAAGGAGCTAAATTAGCATTATTTGCAAGAAGAGAAGAAAGACTTATTGAAAACAAAAAAACATTGGAAGACGAATATGGAGTAGAAGTAATGTATGCTGTAACAGATGTCGGTGACCCTGAAAACATCGCTGAATCTGTTAAAAAAGTAGTGGATCATTTTGGAAGAATCGATATCCTTGTAACTGCTGCTGGTATGGGTAACAACAAACCTGTTGTTGATCAAAGCGCTGAAGAATGGGATAGACACATCAAAATCGATTTAAGTGGTGTTTACTACACCTGTGCTGAAGTAGGAAAAGTAATGATTGAACAAAACTATGGTAAAATCATTAACATTGGTTCAATCCACTCTCGTGTAATCTTCCCTGGTGGAGGAATTTCCGCATACTCCTCAGCAAAAGGTGGAGTAATGAATTTAACCAAAAACTTAGCTGTTGAATGGGCTAAATATAATATTACCGTTAACGCAATCGGACCTGCAGTATTTGCTACTGAATTAACTACCGAAAGTATTGAAATGGAAGGATTCATGGACTTAATCGCTGCATATTGTCCAATGCAAAGACTAGGTGAACCTGGTGAACTCGACGGTCTTGCAATTTACTTTGCATCCGATGCTTCAAGCTTCTGTACTGGTCAATTAGTTTGTGTAGATGGTGGTTGGACAGCTATTTAAGTGTAATTTTTAATTACACTTCTTTTTTTTATTTTTTTAGTTAAAATAAGTATTTTTTATTAATTACTAGAATTTTCTAGTAACAGATTATTTCTCATATTTTGTCAAATCTTTAACGCCTGCTTTTTTAAATCCTCGTTTTCTTCTCATACAACTTTCACATACGCCACAATGTATTTCTGTACCTTTATAACAGGAATAACTTAATTCCATCGGTGCATTAATATCGAAGCCCAATTTGACAATCTCATCTTTGTCCAAATCAATGGCGGGCGCCTTTATTTCGATATTTATTGGTGAACCTACTTTAAATAATTCATTAAAACTTTCTAAAAATTCCTTAGAATTGTCGGGAAATGTGTTTGCTTCTTCCTTGTCCCATCCGACGATTATTATTTCAGCACCAATACTTTCTGCATATGATGCTGCAATTGATGTAAAAACAGTATTTCTGGCAGGAACCCAAACACTGCTTGCACTTTCTGTAGATTTTTCCATATCATCCAAATCATCAAAATCAACTTCTGGAATATCTTCAGAGGTATTTAAACTTGATGTACTGATTTTTGCTAACCAGTCTAAATCTATCACTGAATGTGTAAAACCCATTTTTTTACAGATTTCTTCGGATGCTTTTAGTTCTTGTTTAAATGCTTTTTGACCGTAATTGAATGTTATTGCATGAATGTCATAATCTTTTGCATAAACGCTTGCCGCTACAGTACAGTCAAGTCCTCCGGATAATACTGCTATTGCTTTTTTCATTGTATTATCTCCTTTACTTTTCTTAAACTAAGTCCGGTATCCAGAGCAATTCTTTTTAAATCTTCATATTCTGCTCTGTTTGAGATTATCTCTCCATTGACATAACCTATTTTGAAAGTAACTTCATATTTTTTACCTTTTATTTCAAATGTTTTTTTAACGAATTCTCTTTTAGCTATTCCTCTATGAATATTCGGAGCTATTCTAATACCTAAACTTCCTGTTTCTTTAAATATTAAATTAACTATTTCATCTCTTTTGTCTTTTTTAGAAATGACTTTCAATAAACTTCCCTGACGATTTTTTTTCATTATTATAGGGGTTATTGACACATCTGAGGCTCCAGCATCCAACAATAAATCAAATAGATAGCCAATTTCTTCACCAGTCAAATGATCAATATTGGTTTCAATAACATCAATCTTGTCATTTTCATTAATGGTTTTTGTTTGAATAATTCTTAAAACGTTTGGATGGTCAAAATCCTTGCTTCCTGCCCCGTAAGCTACTTTATCACTTTGAATTAATGGAATAAATTCATTTATTTCATCACATAATTCTGCATAAATTGCACAGCCGGTAGGGGTGGCAAGTTCACTTGAAACAGGTCCTCCTTTAAAATTCAATCCTTTCAATATTTCTACTACTGCAGGAACAGGAACGGGCAGAATTCCATGAGAAGTTTTAACTTGACCTCCGCCTACAGATATTGGAAGTCCTATAATCTTTTCCTGGTCTAAATTTAGGGAGTAGTATGCCCATACAGAACCGATAACATCAGCTACCGCATCGCTTGCTCCAACTTCATGGAAGTGTATTTCATCCAAACTTTTTCCATGAACTTTTGACTCGGCAATAGCTATTCTTTTAAATATATTTAGGGATGTTTTTTTAATATTTTCATCCAGGTTCAGGTCATTTATTGCATCGACTAATTCATTATAATGGATGTGGCCTTTTTTATCAAGCATTTCAACATGACAATACACAGCATCTATGCCATTTTTGTTAACTTCATCAAAATTCACATTAACTTTACCAATAATGCCGGCTGATTCTTCCATAACTTCTTTCAACTTTTTTTCATCAGCTCCTAAATCAGCTAATGCTCCAATTATCATGTTTCCAGATATCCCACTGCCCTGAGGGTCTATAATGATTGTCATAAAAATTTTCTCCTAGAATATATTCTCATATAAACATTTAATAATAGTTTTGTTTAAATAGTATTAATAGTATTGGTGATTTTTGTTAATGACCCCCTTTTGTAAATTAAACAAATAAATCAAAAATTTGGCATATATGTCAATATAATTTTAGTTATTAAGTTATGGGATGAATTAAATAAAATAACCTGAATTGTAGATTTAAGGTGAAATAATGAATAGGGTAAATGTTATAGAGAAAGATTATGCGGTTTTTATTAATAATCCAAAGCATTTTTTAGCTATCAGTGATTTTACAGTAGGTGGTGGAATCAGTGTTGTTGAAAATGTAAATATTATAAAATCAACTGAAAGTTTAGAATCATCTAAACAGTCACTTAATAATGACAAAAGACGTTACATCGCTCAGGAAATTGGATCTCTAAACTATTTTAAAAAATTTTTTAAAAATATTGGTATGTATACATTTATGGAAAATGATTTGATTATTCAAGATTTCACTGATAAATTAAAAGTTGCAAATTCACCAAAAGGATTTCATGACGCAAAAATTAACATAAGCAATGTTATTTATATAAATAAGGTGTTGTCTAAAAAAGATTTAATTATATTATTTAAACGGGTTACAAAAGTTAAAGCAAAATATTTGGCTAGTTTAAATTTACCTCTTCACATTAATAACATTTTAAATAACGATGATTTTTTAGCTGTTTTATGTGCTGTTCCAAAAAATGAAAATGACGGGTTCGATGATTTTGATATTGATGAGTTGGATATTGAAAAAGCAATTGAGGAATCTGTTGATGAAGCATTTAAACGCTTTGATTTGACCTTTGGAATTCTTGATTATCTTGTCTCACAAGGCATATTGATTGGAGATATGATTGAAGCTGGAATGGCTTTGGTTGATGATGCTGATGTAACAGATGAACTTAAAGAAAAAATGGAAGCACAATTATTAAAATCATTATCTGATATTAATATAATTACTTTATTGATGGCTGCAATAAGAACAGAACAGGACTTTACCGGAAATAATATAAGGGAAATTAATATTGATGAAAATCCTGCTCATTTTTATGCTGATGAACTTTTGGGATTATCCATTGCAAATCAAATTGCCGGAACTAAAGCAGCATTTAATTTTAAACTTTACAAAGAAGTAAAACCTGGAATTATATATGGTCTTCCCCCAATGTTGGATGATGTCTTCGCAGGATTAATTGCAGGATGCATGACAAAAATATTGCATGACTAATTAATTAATTTCGAGGCATATTATCATTTCTGGGAGATGAAAAATCTTCAGGCGGTTGTCTGGCTGCCGGAAGAGGTTTTTTTCCATATCAATTCTTATGGCGGTGCAGAACCTTGTTTTGATTCACCATATTCTTATATAAATGTTAGGGACACTTCTCTTCTTAAAGCATTAGATTCAAAATTTTCGAATCACTTTGGGTTAATCATATTCTTTTAGATGATTATGATGGTGGATGTGTTCTATTTGAACATGGGGAGGGGGTGGAAAAATTATTGGATGATTAATTTAAACATGATAATTTTTCCACCTAAACTATAATAAATATAATTTATAAAATATATAGTCATAAAGAAAAAATTAATGTGATTATTTAAATTTTGGCCATAACCAAAGTTAATGATATTTTTGAGGAATAAAAATGGAACATGATGATTATTTCAAAGAAGAGGGATTTTCACCAATAAAATCTCTTTTGGGATTATTAACTTTCTCAACAATACTTCCAATTAATGTTTTCACTTCAATTGAATATATGACTCGTTTAGTATGGTGCTGGCCTTTCATCCATTTGTTTATAGGCTTTTTAGCAGCTATTTGTGGATTTGTCTTTGGACAACTCCTCCATTTAAATACATTTTTCACAGCTGTTATAGTATATGCATTTTTAATGTTAATAACTGGTTATAATCATCTTGATGGTGTAATGGACATGGCTGATGGGGTTATGGTTCACGGAACGCCTGAAAAGAAAATGGCTGTTGTTAAAGACTCATCTGTTGGTGCCGGAGGTATAGCAACATTATTTTTAGTAGCTTCACTAACAATTGCCGGATTAACTAATATTTTGGATTATAACTTTATTATGGGCATTGTAATCTGTGAAATGGTGGCTAAAACTTCACTTTTAACGACAGCTTTAACTTCCAAACCATTAACTCCTGGAATTGGAAGCCATTTTATATTGTCAACTAATACATTCAACTATATTCTGTCCTTAATAATTGTGGCTATTATAACATTCTTATTGGGTGGTGTAGTCGGATTGATTGGGCTTGTAGGAGCTATTTTTTCCGGATTTATAATTTCTGTTATTGCAAAAAGAAATTTCGGTGTTGCAAATGGTGACGTGCTTGGAATGAGTAATGAAGTTGGAAGATTAATGGCTTTGCTTTTCATGTCAATAGCTTTAAATTTTTTATAATTTTTGGTGATAAGATGAATGTTAATGTTTTAAGATTGGATCATAGATTAAAAAGAGATACTCGTATTACTACTCATGTTTGTTTAACTGCCCGTGCATTTGGAGCAAGTAAGATTTACCTCGCAGGTGAGGAAGATAATAAGTTAATGGATAATGTAAGGGATACTGCCAAAAGGTTTGGCGGTAGCTTTGAAATAGAGCATACTGATTCTTACATGGGCGTTATCAATAAATGGAAAAAGGATGGTGGAAAAGTAGTTCACCTAACTATGTATGGTTCACAGGCTCATGAAGTGGCTCCTGAAGTCAGAGAAGACGGAAGCGATATTTTGATTATTGTCGGCGGTTCTAAAGTTCCTGGAAAGGTTTATAAGGCTGCAGACTGGAATGTATCAGTTACAACTCAGCCTCATTCAGAAGTATCTTCCCTTGCGGTATTTCAGCATTTGTTAATGGATGGCAGTGAATTTGATTTGGAATTTGAAAATCCTGTCTTGGAAGTAATTCCTACAGCTCATGGTAAAAATGTAAATATTCATGACGAGAACCGTTAGGATATAAAATCATCTAATCTTTTTATTGCTTTTAATTTTTCATCTTTTTTTATTCTTGCCTGGTCAAGAGCATCTTTTATTGTTTGGATTGAATGGTCATAAACTTCTTTATCAACAGGATAGGGAAATCCGTCTTTTCCTCCATGTGTGAAACTGTATTTAACAGGATCTTTCCAGCTTGCAGGTTCACCATAAACCAAATCTGATATCAATGCAAGAGCTCTTATTTTTTTGGGACCTATTCCCTGAAGCAGGATTAATTCTTCATAATTTTCAGGCTGTATTTCCCAGGCATTTTTCAAAACTTCAAATTCTTTATCGGTGATATCCATATCCAATACGGGGTGATGTGATGGCATTGAAAAATCTTCTAAAAGCATTTGATTATCTTTTCTTTTAAAATATTGCCTTAAGTGGTCAGGATTATCATTTATTAAGTCAACACTAATTTTCTGGGCGGATTTGCTTTCTTCATCTGTCATGTTGAGAGTATTTGGCGTTTTTTTATCACAGGATATTCCGCTGTGTGGATCCAGAAGTAAATCATTAACTTCTTCACCCATCCAATGATAGCGTCGTGCGTATTTATTTTCTGTGTTCATTCCCTGCTGGATTACTGCCCAGTCTCCCTTTTCGGTGACAAAGAAGTTATGCTGATATAATGTGTAGCCGTCCTGAATGCATGAATTGTCAATTTTTGCGGATAATTTGCTTGTTTCAATTAATTTTTCAGTAGTTTTTGTTTTTAAATTAAAAATATCTCCTGCATGAGCAATACCATCAGGAGTTTTACGGGATTTTGCACCTTTTCCTCCACTTAGATAAATTCCATGTTCTTCAGGAGATAAGGATTCTTTAAGAGCACCCATTGTAGTGGTTGTTGTACCTGAGGAATGCCAGTCAAAGCCTAAAACACAGGAAAATGCCTGAAACCAGTAGGGATTAGAAATCCTTCTAATGAACTCATTTAAACTGTATTCTTCAATAATAACTGAAGTTAATGCCCCTGACAGCTCAACCATTCTTGAAAACAACCATCTTGGTGGATGGCCTCCATGTAAGGGTAAATTGACTGCTCCTCTTCTTTGCATGATTATATTTTTGTAATTAATTTATTTATAAAATTTCGGTGAGAGCATTTGAACACTATTAAAAACATAACTTTAATAATGAGTTTTATATATATTTATTAATGTTATAATGTTTATTAAATTATTATAGGAGCGTATTATTTATGGCAATTAAAGATGGCGATTTTGTTCGCGTAAATTTTACTGGTAAAATTAAAGAAAATGACGAAGTATTTGATACTACTTACGATGAAATAGCTCAAGAAGCTGATATTTTTGATGAAAACAAAACTTACAAACCAATTCCTATTGTTGTTGGAGGAAACCATTTATTACCTGCTATTGAAAAAGAAATTGTTGGTCTTGATGCTGGAGACCGTAAAACTGTAGAAGTTGACAGTGAAAATGCTTTTGGTGCACGTGATCCAAAAGCAATACAATTAATACCAATGAAAGAATTCAAAAAACAAGGTATGACTCCATATCCTGGAATGAGAATTTCCGCTGAAGGTGGAGAAGGTAGAATCTTAACCGTTAATGGTGGAAGAGTAAAAGTTGATTTCAACCACCCATTAGCAGGTAAAGACTTAATTTATGATGTTGAAGTAACAGAAATCATCGAAGACAATGATGAAAAAATCAAAAGTATGATTGAGTTACACTACTCCAATCCTAATGTCGATTTAGAAAAAACCGAAATTTCAATCGAAGACGGTGTTGTAAGCATCCAATTAGATGAAATGGCTAAATTCGACCAACAATCTTACATGGACATTACTTTCGCAAGATTCAGAATAGCTAAAGATATCTGGGAAAACATTGAAGAAGTCACTAAAGTTAACTTCGTTGATGCTTTCGAAAAAAGAGAAGAATCTGATGATGAAGAAGATGAAGAATAATCTTCTTCTAAATACTTTTTTTATTACTGACCGCAACTATCCCGGGAATATTTTCAACTTCTAATTTGTACATGGCTTCTATGCCTTCATTTTGAAATAAAACACACTCTTTTTTTAGGACTTTGCTTGTTAATAATGCTGCAACTGGTGGTGTTATAACAAAAATGGAATTATTTTCACTTAATGCATTAGTTGTTTCTTCGTGAAGCATTCCTTTTCCGATATGTATCTTAACTCCATGTTCGCTTAAAAAGGGGATGGTTGATTCAATTTCCTCTTTGTTGCTTGTTGTAGGAGCTATTCCTGCATCACTGACTGCAGTATGCATTATTGCAGATCCATTCAAATCAAAATCTAGCTTATCTTCTTTGATTAATTCAACAAGCTGTGGCAGGGCTGCATCACGACCTGTAAAAATCACTCCGGAAATAGAAACCTGATCTCCCACGTCAAGAGATAGAATTTCTTCATCAGAAATTGGTGTTGTTATCTGTTTCATATCTAATTTTATAACATTAATTTATTTTAAAATTTCTTATTTTTATAAAAATAATAAAGATATGCTGTTAATTTGTTTTCGATAGGGATATTTTGTTATATTTAACTTTTAGTTATGATAAACATGTAGCTGGTTTAAAGAAACCCGAAATTGCATAATCTAGATTCACCATTGTTGATTTGAGATGTTTAGTGGGGGGATGTTGTAAAAGAGGTTTGTGAACCTAGCTATATTGATTATCAACAGTAATACTTGGAAATATATTATAAAAATTTTAATTTTTAAAGTAGTTATTTTCTGGGGTAATCTTTTTAGTGGCTGAAGTATATGTGCTGATTAATTAAATTAGTATACTTAAAACAACGGGCACATAATAATTCAATAGCGTTGGCAGTACTTTGTCCATATTAAATGGACCATGGAATTTTTAGAAAAAATTACAGCATATCCTAATGAAGCTATTCATGATGATTGTGTAGTGGTATTTAATAGGGATATGAAAAATAGCTAGAGAAAAAGAACTTCATAGAATTGATGTGGATAGATGGTATTCTACATAATCTGTGGGTAAAACATTTTAACAAAAATCCAGTCCAAAAATTTAATCATTGGTAAAATCAAATATATTCATGCTAATGTTTAAAAGTCATCATGTTAAAATATTTTAAAATTAATATGTTGGAGGATTATAAATATGAATGAAAGGGCTAACGAAAATTCTTGGATTCCATTAATAGTTGTGGCTTGTGCTTCTTTTATTATTGTATTGGACTCTTTATTTATGAATGTTAGCATTTCTCACATTGTTGCTGATTTAAATAGTGATGTTAGTACTGTTCAAATGATTGTGTCGTTTAATACTCTTATTACGGCTGCGTTAATACTGCTCAGTACCAAACTTCAGGACATAGTCGGTAAAAAGAAACTGTTTTTAATTGGTGCTGCACTTTTTGGTATCGGCATATTTATTGCAGTAATAAGTTCAAGTGTTATAATGTTTTTTGTCGGATGGTCAGCGATTAAAGGCGTTGCAGGGGCATTAATGCTGCCTGCCATAGTTTCAATATTAAGTGGAACATATTCCGGCAAAATGCGTACAATTGCTTTGGCAACTCTGGGAATAGTGGCAGGACTTGCAGATATTCTTGCTCCACTCCTTGGTGGGGTTATTACAACTTATTTCAGTTGGAGATATACTTTTGCATTCGAATTAATATTCATTCTCTTTATTTTAGTAATGCAAAATAAAATACCTAATTTCAAACCTACTGAATCTAAAAACGATTTGGATATTATTGGCGCTATAATTTCTAGTATAGGGCTTGTTTTACTTGTGCTTGGTATTTTGACTTTGACTAAGGATATTACTACCAGTATAATTGAGATAATTTTGGGATTAATGGTCTTGGCAATCTTCATATGGTATGAACTCAAAAGAAAAAGGTCAGGCAAGGTTCCATTGCTTGATGTTGAGTTATTCCGAGACAGTAATTTGCGTCTGGGGGCATCAATTAAGTTATTATATAATATTATAATAGCCGGAACATTTTTTGTATTGGTTCTGTTTTTCCAAAGTGTATTTCAGTTAAATCCATTTGATACTGGGTTGGCTTCACTTCCGTTTTGTATGGCTTTGCTTATTTTTTCAGTGTCCGCTCCAAAATTAATTGGAAAACTGAGTCATAAGAAACTCATGGCAATAGGATGTATAATTTCTATTGTCGGATGTCTGATTTTAAGTTATCAATTTAAATTAAATATATCATTATGGGGTTTAATTCCCGGACTGTTTTTACTTGGATCAGGAATTGGTTTTATGATGGCTTTAAGTTCAGATGTTGCATTATTCGATATTCCTCCTGAAAGCCAAAATAACGCATCAGGTATTATTTCAACTGGTGAGACATTAGGTTCATCATTGGGTACAGCAATTATCGGAATAGTTCTAATTCTTGGAGTTATGGGAGGTATTAGTACTGCAATCGATACCTACGCACCTGATTATTCAGGAAACGAGCAATTCCATCAGGAGGTCTATGATTTCTTCCAAAAATTAGATACTATTGATGGACAAGATAGTATTGTTGTAAATACTGCAGATATGATTATTCAGAGTGCAATGGCATCTGTAATGATGGTATTGGCCATCGTGTTAGGAGTTATTCTAATTTTAACGCTG
>NZ_JAZRJY010000082.1:0-16492 GCF_045646045.1 Methanobrevibacter sp.
ATTATTTCCATTTGAAAGAATGTCTGAATAATCAGTAATGCAAAAATAACTACTATTGTTTTCCATTGGAATTTTAATGCAACACTCAAAAACTTTTTCATGATAAGGATTTAGTTTTAAAATAATAAAATATTTTCCATCACTGTGACATAAATATATTCCCTATGAATCAAGAAGAAAAATTTATCGTTACATTAATCTTTGTTGTGAATCAATGAAACTAGGTTCATTAACTTCCTTTACAACATCACTATCTTTAACCTCACCAATCAGCAATGGCGAATCAAGATTATGCAACTTTTGGTTCCTTTTAACCAGCTTCATGTTACTGTTGGCGTAACAATATTTGCATCCGTGCATACATGTATTATATAATCCAATATCCCTTCCCATTAAACAATTGCATTCACGATTCCTATATTTTCCTTTAGGCACCTTTAAATTATTTCCAATAGCTTTTTCCAACACCTGTTGGGTCATGCATCCTGATGAATCGAAACCGAACTGGTCAAGCAGGGTACCTTCAACACATGTTTTCATTTGTATGTCATATTCATCAGCAATTCTTGCAAAATTTTTGCCTATTTCCAAGCGTTCATCTGTTGTAACTTCACGAGCCTCAGGAAAATTTCTTAAAACCTTCTGATAGAGATCAATAAAACTGATTGTGCAATCTGAAGTATATTTATGCAGTTCAGATGCCATTTCTTCAAATTTTTCAATATGAAAATCAATTGAATATTTATCTGTAATGAAAATGGGATCATATCTCCAGGACACACAGTTGATTCCCAAAGTCTGTGACAGCTCCTTAAATGTTTCAATGACTTTCTTATAGTCTGGAACATTTACTTCAATATCCTTGCCGTAGGGATTAATTGTCGTAAACCAGAATTGTCTGTAGTCAGACAGAATATCAAGATTCCTGACTAGAGGTTTTGGATTTTTAGAGCAAAAGCAGATACAATCTACAGTTTTAGGATTGAAATTATATTTATATATCTGGTTGTTATATGGATTTTTACTGAGTACAAAACCCTCTTCAATTCTGTTTAAGAACCATTTTGAGTAAAAAGCAGGAATATCTGTTCTTGTACCAGTATTGATTATCATAAAAAAAGAAATAAAAGAGATTTATAAATCTCTTCCGAAAATATGTACTGCTGCAGTACCTCCGGTACCACCAATGTTGTGGGTCATACCGATTTCTGCACCATCAACTTGACGTTTTCCAGCATCTCCTCTTAATTGCCATACGATTTCAGCAGCCTGAGCAATACCTGTTGCTCCAAGAGGGTGTCCACGAGCTTTTAGACCACCTGAAGTGTTGATTGGGAAATCACCGTCGATTTCAGTTTGGCCTTCTTCAATAGCTATTCCACCTTTACCTTTTTCGGCAAATCCTAAGTCTTCAACTGCCAAAAGACCGTTGATTGAGAAACAGTCATGGACTTCAGTAACATCAATATCTTTTACAGTAACTCCAGCAATATCATATGCTTTTCTGGAAGCCACTTTAGTTGATTCAATAGTAGTAATATCTTTTCTGTCATGTAATGTCAATGTTCCTGAAGCTTGTGCGGAAGCCTTTACATAAATTGGAGTGTCAGTATATTTTTTAGCATCTTCAGCAGGCACCATAACAACAGCCGCTGCTCCGTCTGATACAGGAGAACAGTCTAGCAATGTTAAAGGATCTGCTACCATGGTAGAATTGATTACCTTATCTACACTGATTTCAAATGGGAATTGTGCATTTGGATTTTTAGATGCGTTTTTGTGGTTTACAACTGAAAATTGTGCCAATTGTTCACGGGTTGTACCGTATTCGTGCATGTGTCTTTTTGCAATCATTGCATATAATGACGGGAATGTTGCCCCTTGCTGAGCTTCCCATTCCTTGTCTGAAGCGGTTGCAATAGCTGGAGTAGCATCAACGACATCAGTCATCTTTTCAACACCTGCAGAGATTACAACATCATGGAAACCTGATGCAACAGCCATTATACCTTGTCTTAAAGCCAATCCTCCTGATGCACAAGCAGCTTCAACTCTTGTGGTTGGAACAGGGTTTAAACCTACGTGATCGGAAATAAGAGCTGCAATATGTTCTTGTTCTACAAATAATCCTGAAGACATGTTTCCAACAAACATTGCTTCGATTTCATCTCCTCCCATACCTGCATCAACTAAAGCTTTTATACCTGCTTCAGCTATCATGTCTCTGAAGGAGTAATCCCATAATTCACCGAATTTTGTTTGTGAAACACCAATAATAGCAACGTCTCTCATAATCTAACCTCCCTACATTTTAATTTTACCTTTGAATTTAGCATAAACAGCATAATCAACATACTTTTTGTTGGAAATGATTTCTTCTGTTTTAGGAGCCAAATCTCTTTTTTCAGTTATTTCATCAGTTACTTCCAAGGTGAATCCGTCACTACCTGCACCTGAACCGTATGATACAACAAATATTTTGTCTCCAGGTTCAGCTACATCCAAGATGTTGGATAATGCAAGAGGTACAGCACCGGAATATGTATTTCCAATGTTTGGAGTTAATAATCCTTGAGAGTATTGTTCAGGAGTAAATCCTAATTTTTTAGCTGCCCTTAAGTAAAACTTACCATTTGGTTGGTGGAAACAAGCATAATTATAATCGCTAGCTTGAGTATCAGTCAATTCAAACAATTTTTTAGCTGCACTCAATACATGCTTGAAGTAAGCTGGTTCTCCGGTAAAACGGCCACCGTGAGATGGGTAGTCTTCACCTTCCCTTCTGTAAAAATCAGGAGTGTCAGTTGTAAAACTGTAAGTCTCTTCTATTTCAGCTAAAGTGTTTTTCTTACCAATAACATAAGCGGCACCACCTGCAGATGCGGTATATTCCAAAGCATCTCCAGGAGCTCCCTGAGATGTATCAGCACCAATAGCTAATCCGTATTCAATTCTGTCACTTTCAACAAGACCCATTGACATTTGGATACCGGCAGTTCCTGCTTTACATGCAAACTCCAAATCAGCTGCAGTCATGTCCGGTGTTGCCCTAACAGCTTCTGCAACAATGGTTGCTGTTGGTTTTACTGCATACGGATGTGATTCAGAACCTACATAAACAGCACCAATCTTTTGTGGATCTATCTGAGCTCTTGCTAGAGCATATCTAGCAGCGGTAACTGCAATAGTTGCAGTATCTTCATCAGCAGAAGGAACAGATTTTTCGTTAACTACTAAACCATTAGATAAAGCTACAGGGTCATCTCCCCAAACTTTAGCTATTTCTTCCACTTTTATTCTATATGAAGGCACATATGCCCCATATCCTACAATTCCTACCATTAAATCACCATAAAATTTATCTTTATGAAATAAAATTATAAAAAGTATTATAATTAATTAATATTTGTTTTTAATTATTATATAAAGGTAACTACAAAAAATAAGAATTTTAATAAAAGATAAGAAACTTTTTTGAAAAAATATATTTTTGAATATGCAGCTGCCGGGATTCGAACCCGGGTTGTAGGCTTGGAAGGCCCAAGTAATAACCAGACTATACCACAGCTGCAAAAGTAAAAGTGCGGCGTCCGGGATTTGAACCCGGGTCTCTAACGTGGCAGGCTAGAGTCTTAACCAGGCTGGACTAACACCGCATAAAAATAAACAACAATATTATATTACATAATTATGATATATAAAAGTTTTGTTTTTTTCTCTTTTACCCATTAACTTTTCCTTGCAAGGACACAAATCCAGTCATTTATATTATCGATATAAGCTATAAAATCTATGAAACCTGTTTTTTCAAGAGCTTCCTTCAAGACCTCTTCAGAATATATCTTCATGTCTAAAAGCTCTACCAAATCATCGTATTTTTCCATTTCACCTTCTCTGTAAACAGCTTCATTACAGAAAAATACAAGTCCACCTTTTTTCATTACACGGTTGACCTCTTTTAAATCATTGATGAAATCCGGCCAGAAATATATGGTTTCAAAACCGGTTACAATATCAAAAGTTTCATTTTCAAAAGGCATTTCAGATACTGATGCCTGAATTATATTAACTTTACCTGCTTCAATAGCTTTTTTGTTGATTTCTATTGATTTTTCTACGCTGATTTCTGAATAGTCTATTCCGATAACTTTGCCTGTTTTGATCAGTTTTGCAAACCTTTCAATGTTTTTTCCGCCACCGCATCCTATATCAAGAATTATACTATCAGGAAGTATATTAAAATGACTTACTCCCCATCGGGCCATCATTTCATGAGATTTGTTCATTCTTTCGAGAATTTTTCGTCCTAATCTGCCTACAGGTTTTCTTGCATTTATAATCAGTTTCTTGTCTTCAATGTGGTGACCGGTATTTACTTTATTATCATCATTCATTATAGCACCTACTTTTTAAATCCTTTTCTTGTTTTGATAGCCTGACCTGTTTGGAAATTATTGATTTCAACAGCAGACAATAATGATTTTCCGTAAGCCAATAGCTTGTCTTGTTTGTTGACAATCAGAACCTCGTCGCGGGCTCTTATGTTTTCATCGCATTCTATGACAAATTTTGAAAATACGCTTTTTCCGTCAAGTGCAAATGGCTCTGAGTCCTCGTTTACTGCAACACGATTTTTTGGATATGGTGCTGCAGCGTGGAGTCTTCTTGCACCTTCCTTGGATAATACAAGATATGAATCTGATGCCCTCATATTGACAATCAATGTTTTTCCGTCATAGATATGTCTGATTTTGCCTGTCTTTTTACTTTTCTCTACGTTGATATTGCCCTTGAACAATGCTTCACCGACACCCCAGCCGAACTGGTAGTCCGCTATTGCCTTAAGCTTTTTAACATCGTCTTTTGAATATCTTATTTCATCATCTATTTTATCTTTCAAATCCAAATCGAGGTTTCTGACAATTCTCGGATGGATAAGAACCTGTTCATATTCACCTGTGAATTCATCTAAAAATGTTTTAAGGTAATCTTTGCTGTCGCTGTCCCATATTTTAGGAGCGGCATTCTGACTTAATGGATATAATTCATCAATTTCAAGAGGTATGAGTCCGAAAGGAATGTCCATTACCATAAAGTCACTGTCATCCAGGTTCACATCATGTCTTTTTCCGCAGACGTAAAACTCCCCCAGCTTGCCTGAAATGAATTTGGAATAAGGCTTTCGTGAAGGAGGCAAAATTATCAAATCACGTTTTTTAGGCATTTCTCGAAGCTTTTCATGATGCCTTAAAACCTCAGACCTGCCCAGGGATTCCGGACCGGTGTAGAAAAATGCTGATTTTTTGCTTCTCGGATCATATTGCTCAAAGTTTTCATTATAATTTTTAAGCTGGCGTACAGCATCAAGAAGTGCAGGATGTGCTCTGCAGCGTTCTTCAACAAGCTCCATCAGGCTTCCTTCATAAATGGCCTGTCTTATTAATCTAAGTTCTGCAAAAGAAACATGCAAGTTATGCTGGGCAATCAAATCTCTCCTTTCCTTTTTAGGCATTGCCCTTAAATCGTCAGGAGTGTATTTGGAACATACTTCACATGAACATGGCATTTCCTGGAGATTTTCCAGCTTGAAGGTTCCTCTGGT
Source organism: Methanobrevibacter sp. (assembly GCF_045646045.1). Taxonomy (GTDB): domain Archaea; phylum Methanobacteriota; class Methanobacteria; order Methanobacteriales; family Methanobacteriaceae; genus Methanocatella. The sequence goes on from NZ_JAZRJY010000082.1 coordinate 5,603, forward strand.
AGATAAAAGCCTGTCATCTTCTGCATATAATATATATGCTGCTGAATCAAACAAATCACATCCCATTGCAACGGCAAGTGCAAATACCATAGGATGACCGGCTCCCATGAGATGGCGTGCGGTATTGTCTGGAAGATACATCATTGAATTCATTACAACGTCTACAAGTTCCTTGTAGTGGTAGGATTCCATCAGAGGCACAACAGCACCGATTGGATATAAGTCAGCATCCAGTTTTGACAGTTCCTTGGCACATTCCTGCCTTAAATCCATAAATGTTGATCCCTGAACTACTGAATTCAAAAGCATTTCAATATTGTTTTGCTTTTTAAACTCAACTGCTTCTTTTGCACGTTCAATAGTTATTTCCAAATCGCTTTCGGCCTTTTCCCTTTCTACAAAAGGTGCTGTTGGAATGTCAAGGCTTGTTCCAATATCTGTTCCTATCATTTCCTGATATTCAATGACTTCCTTGTTTGTAATGTCCACATCACCATAAACGGACAGCTGAAATGAACCCGAATCCGTCATGACCGGACCGTCAAAGTTTATTAAATTATGAAGACCTTCATCAATAGCTTTCTGCTTTAAATCCTCATCTTTATAAATCAAATAAGCATTAGTAATTACTATATCTGCGCCGTACTTTTTAACATCGATTTCCTGCTTGCGCGGATGTATTACAGGCATCAATGCAGGTGTTTTTACATCACCATGTTTTGTCTTTAAAACACCGACTCTTCCTCTCATATCTTTAGCTTTTATTTCAAACATTTAATTTACCTTAAAACAATTAGTTAGAAATAATGTATTTAAAAAAAATTATTTAAATTTAACCTATTTAAAAAAAGAATCAGAAAAAAAGGGAGAAAGCTTATTCCAATGCAAGGGGTTGTTTACATTTTAAATTGATTAAATAATGCTTTAAAATGCTTGATAACAAAATAATTCCACCAGTTATCTTAAAAAAGTAGAATTATCATACAATATGGTGCTGTTTCAGGGTTCATTATTTCACGGCAAGCTATTATCTAGTCATCCTTTGACTCTGTCGTGATTGCTTTTACGTGCGAGAAATATTGAATTTAGAAAAAAAAGAGAAAAAAATAAGGTTAAGTGTGGATTAACCTTAATTCGAGGCAAAAAGCCCCGTGTTTACATAATGCAGGTGTTTGATTTCAAAGCGCTTAATTATCTTTCATTATGGATTAATTTATTTGGAAAAAGGGTGTGTTTTTTTAGTCCTAAATTATATCAAGGAGGAAATCATCACAAAAGACTGAATAACGCTCCAATGTTGGATAGCTTCTGTTTCTGATACAGAGATGCTTTTTTTATGGGAAAGGAAATTGTTGGGAATTGTGTTGAAAAGTCAAATCTGCATTGAACCTTGAAACTACCGTCAGTGAAATCAAAACCCTGTTTTTAAAAGTTCATCTTTAACCTGAAGTTTGATTATTATTTGAATCGGAATCATTCAAATCCTAAATATTTTGAAATCTTTCGCCATGGATTTCGGGATTGAATAACCCGATCAAACCCGACTCAGCAGGTTCAGCATCGTCAATTGATATGGCTGAAACCTCCGAGACGTTAGCGAAAGACAACATAATAATCAAAAACATCAATACAATATTTTTCCTACTATGCATTTTTCACCTCACTAATTAAACTCCAACCTTCGGAATTATTCATGATTTATCATGAAGTTTTTTCAAAGAATTATTCTCAAATTTTTGAATCTTCCAAAGATTGTTAGTAGATATTAACTAATAAGTAGTATATAAAGTTTTTTATTTAAACGGGAATTTACCACCAATAGCTAAGGAAAAAAAGCAATTTAAAGCGAAAAATTAATCGGCTGAAAATGCCTGAAATTCAATACCCCAAGGCCAAAAAAGTCCAAAGAGATGGCGCAAAATAATGATAATCCCAAAGTGGATATAACAAAAAATTACTTTTTTAAGCAAAACATAACATTAAAATACTTATTTTAATCAAATATTAAAAAATATTACCTAATTAAATCTAAATTCAGTTAAAATTACTCTTTTAATCAAAAAAAGACTTAAAAATTGAAAAGCTTTTTAAAAAGGAATTAGCTAAATTAAAGGAATTTTAAATCGCTTTGAAAGAAAAATGTTAAAATTAAAGCAAATAGAATTTCATAAATCTTATCAGATTTTGCTAAAAGATGATTTATCAGCTTTTAAAAAATCAATAAAAAAGAAGATATATCAAAATCGGCACCAAAATAACCGATTTAATAAGAATTCAGAGTTTTAAATTATTTTTTCAATACTCAATAATTAACCATCTGATATGTTGCATACATTCCATATGCCCAGACGATGAAATTGATAATGCTGAATGCAAATGAATAGATTGATATGAAGTGGGTTGCCAACGCCACTGCAAATATTATAAGCGCTTTTTTATAATCTCCTATGTATGCAATACCCAGACCAGGTAAGAAAAATGATATGGCCAATGCAATTGCTCCGTCTCTGTCAATCATCATAATAACTCCATTAAACTATGAATATACATCTTTTTAATTAATTATTTATATTTTTATATCAAAAGTATTATTAGATACCATGAATTATGAAAACAATGCTCGCGTAATTAATGACGATATCTTTGATTTGATAAATCGATGCTTCGATGAGGAAAGAAGTGGTCGAAATAATGAAAGTAGGCTCAATTTTTTTGATACTTATAACAATTACTTTGTTTTAACAGATGATGGGTCTTATTCTATTAACTCTAAAGAAATAAATCATAAAATTGAAACATTACATACATCTACAGGTGCAATTAGTGAGGCATTTGAGAAATTTATTAAGCCGATGAAGTTCGACTACTCGAAAGACATTGCAATTTTGGACATCTGTGCAGGTCTCGGCTATAACTCATCAGCTGCAATAGATGATTTTTTAAAAAATTCAAAGGATTCCAGCTTAACGATTGATATGGTTGAAATATCTGCAGCCACACTTGCATGCGGGCTTCTGGTGCCTTCACCAATCAAAGCCCACGATATTACACGAAAAGCAATTGAAACAGAACTTATTAACACAGGCTATGCAACACTAGAGTTGGAAAAAGCCGAAATACCCTCAAACATCAACATCAATGTTTTCATTGAGGATGCAAGACAAACTGTTCAGAAGCTAAAGGACAATAGCTATGATGCAATATTTTTGGATCCGTTCAGCCAGAACATGGCTCCGGAGTTATTTTCACTGGAATTTTTTAAAGAATTCAGAAGAATAATAAAAGACCGAGGAATAGTTGCAACATACACTTCATCAGCACCAGTCAGGGCAGCATTTATTGAAGCAGGATTTTATATTGGTCTTGGACCGATTTTCGGACGCAAACAGGGAGGCACACTTGCCAGCCCTTCACAGGAAATGCTTGATACATCCCTTCCCAAAAATGATGAAATAAGAATTGCCTTATCAGATGTTGGAATACCATTCAGAGATCCGGGATTAAACAATTCAAGCGAATATATTCTCGAAAAAAGAACCGAGGAAAGACATGAAAAAAGGCATAAAACCAAAATATCCTCAGCCGTTAAGACACCTATATTTTTAGCCCAGGAAATGGATGACGAAAAGCTGAAAAGACGTGTCGAGCGTAATCTGGCAAAAATGAATATTCCGTCAACAACATCAGCCGAAGCCAAATATATCGTTGAAATCGAAAACAGCTACGAAGAAAAACAAAGCATTGAAAATAATTCCAGAGACAGAATTTTAAATATGGAAAAAAGATTAAAAAAAGTTAAAAACGGTGATTATGAATAAATCATTTCACCATTTTTTAATGCATAAGCTGCATCTTTTGAAGATAATACGGATTCGGAAATTACTTTTAATGTACGACCGTTGGATACATGTTCGTTTCCAAATACACTCCAGTCCGCATCACAGTTAGCACAGAAGATATGTCCTTCTGCACTTCCACCTTCTTTTTGGCCTGTAGCAGGGAAAACACCATAATTTGATGTTTCATCACCGGCCCAGAAAATACCCCAGTACAATTCAGTACTTCCACAATAAGGACAGACTCTTTCAAATACAGTCATGTAGTATGTATATCCGTATTTTGAAAGTTCACCTGAAGCTGAAGGTCTTCCAATAGCCATAATTGTTTTATTATCTGGTGAAACACCATATCTTGAATAATATAATGTTTCAGTATCTTTCACTGCAGAAACATTGATTATGCTACTTACATAAAGGTCAGTAGCAAAATCATGTGATAAGACATTATGGATACCGTTTTCCAAGTCCAAATCAAGTTCTGCAAAACCTATTTTATCGGTTTCTACAATATATGGAGTATCGTCTACGATAATTTCCATATCCCTATGGGATCCAACAGAAGCGTCAGAATTGATTAATATCGCTTCGAACTTGACAGAACTGCTGTTACTTTCAATATTTGATGCTATAACAGATGGCATGACCACAATTTTGTTAGAGCACATATCATTATTGACCGGATTTATTGCAGTTAAAATGTAAGAACTCGGTTCCAAATTAATATTTAATTTAGCTACCCCATCTGCATCAGTCATTCTTGAATAGAAAACACCATTAATGTTAAATGTAACTTCAGTGTCAGCCAATGGGCTTCCGTCAGTATTCAAGAAGCTTGCATAATATTGGGTATCATTTTTATATATTTTGAAAATATCAGATCCTGAAACGGATGGTAAAACCGTAACCTTATTTGAATATGACAAACCATTTTGATGAATGGCTGTTAATATATATTCATCAGGAAGCAAATTAATATTTAAACGTGCAATACCTTTTTCATTGGTTTTACGGTTATAGAATACACCATTGATATTAAATGTAATGTCACTGTCGGCCAAAGGATTACCGAAATTATCCAAAACGGAAATATAATATTGGGTATCATTTTTATAAATCTTTTGAATATCATTACCGACCAACGTGGATAAAACCTCAACATCACTGTTCAAATCCATTAATTTTGAGTCGTAATTATAAAATGCAGAAATTGAATAATTTCCAGGAATCAGATTAATAGCAAGAGATGCTACTCCATTAGAATCTGTGAATCTGGTATAATTTACTCCATTAAGGTTTATAATTACTGAAGCATTTTCAACAGGATTATCAAAATGAGTTAAAGTTACAGAATATCTCGTTCCATTCTTATAATACATTGACACATCCCTAGTCTCCAAAGAATAGTCATCCTGACTAGTGGATATGATATCTTGAGGAACTAAAGCAGTACCCGAAGGAGGTTCCTCTTCCGAATCACTCAATTCAAGCTCATCACTTACAGCACCACTATCAACAGCGGCAACAGCTGAAATTGACAGCATGAAGAAGAGTGTTATAAATAGTAAACTAATTTTTTTATTAAACATATATTAACCTCGTTAATATGAAAAATGTAAAATCTTGTTTTACATCGGTACTATAATCTTATAAAACTTTTCTTATAAAAAGCTTTGTATTTTCAAAAAGGGCATAAATAAGGCCAAAAAGCTAAAATAAAGCACAAATAAAAGGAATTGATTTTTGCCTATTGTCAAATACTTTTTAAAAACAATTAAAGAATTAGTATTTAAGAAATTAAAAGTCTTAAAGTGCTTATTTTTGAAATAAAATATAAGAAAAAAATACTTCAATTATACCAATATTATATAATGTGGCCAAAAGAATGAAAAAAATAATTGATTGAAAGTAAATGATTTGAAAATAAAAAGAGAAAAAAAGTGGAATTGAGAAATAAAAGCCTTATTCCACAGTTACACATTTTGCTAAATTTCTTGGTTTATCCGGATCAAAACCTTTTTCGATTGTAATATAATATGATAAAAGTTGAAGCGGTACAATATATACAAGAGGAGCTATAATTTCACTGACATCAGGATTGATTTTAAATACTTCAGGTGCCTTTTTTGTAAGTTCCTCATCATCAGCCGCACCGAAGGCAAGAACATGAGCTCCACGAGATTTTACTTCTTCAAGATTACTCATTGTCTTTTTATATGATTCTCCAGGAGGAATCACTACAACTACAGGTATTCCTTCATCAATTAATGCCAAAGGACCGTGTTTGAGCTCTCCTGCAGCATATCCTTCACCATGTATGTATGAAATCTCCTTTAATTTTAGGGCTCCTTCCAGTGCGGTAGGATAGCAGTATCCTCTTCCGAGATAGAAGAAGTCTTTTGCATAATTGTATCTCTGTGACATTGACTTGATTGATTCCACATCTTCCAATACTTCGTCAATGAAGTCTGGAACCTTTTCGATTTCAGCCAATAGCTTTTCGTCTTTCGCCATAAGCGCTGAAAAGATATAAATAGCAGTTAACTGTGATACATAGGTTTTTGTTGCTGCAACACCTATTTCAGGTCCTGCCTGAGTCTGTATTACATACTGTGCCCTTCTTGTTATTGATGAACCTGCAACATTTACTATTCCCAATGTCTTTGAGGTTTCATTTGCAACATCAAGTGCCTTTAGAGAATCTGCGGTTTCACCTGACTGTGAAATGAATATTACCAAAGTATCCTCTTTAAGGGTTTTTGCTGAGAATTTAAATTCAGATGCTAAAATCACATCAGTAGGAATTCCAGCAAGTGATTCAAGCAGATATTTACCTGTTAATGAAGCATGATATGATGTTCCGCAGGCTACAAAGCATATTCTTGAAATATCGTCAAAATCATCAATGATTTTCTGGATGTTTTCCTTTTGAGTCAGTGTGTTTTGAACTGCTGTTGCCTGTTCGTTGATTTCCTTTATCATGAAATGGTCATATCCTTCTTTTTCTGCCATTTCTGGTGTCCAGTTGATTGTATCAATCTCTTTATTAACTGGATTGTCAAATTCGTCATGGACAACTACGCCATTCTTATCCAGAATAACAATTTCACCTTTTTCAGGATAGATTATGTCTTTTGCATATTTCAGAATAGCTGGTGAGTCTGAAGCAAGATAATAACCATCTTCACCCAAACCTACAATTAACGGTGAGTCTTTCCTAGTTGCAACAATCTTATCCGGCTCTCTTGATGATATCACAGCTATTGCATAAGCGCCGTCAAGAATTTCGATTGTCTTTCTGACTGCATGTTCAAGGTCAAGCCCTTCATCCATGAACTTGTGAATGAGATGAGGAATTACCTCAGTATCAGTATCTGACTTGAATGTGCATCCTTCTGCAATCAAGTCTGCTTTTATTTTGCTGTTATTTTCAATAATACCATTGTGAACAACAGCTATTGTATTTTCCTCATCAAGCTGAGGGTGAGCATTCAATTTTGACGGATCACCGTGTGTAGCCCACCTTACATGAGCAATACCGAAATTGCCCGGCAAGTCCGGCAAGTCAAGTTTTTTGTTAACTTCGTCAATTTTACCTTTATCCTTTTTTACATGAATCTTTTCATCATAAGTAGCAAGTCCGATTGAATCATAACCCCTATACTCCAATTTTGAAATACAGTCAAAAAGAATAGGGGCTACATCCCTGTCATTGTCCTTTAATATACAACCAACAATACCGCACACATAAAACACCTTTTAATAATTATAAATATCCTTGTAAAGCTTTACAACTTCTCCAATAATTAAGATAGCTGGAGTTTTAATATCCTTTTCGGAAATATTTTCCAATGTTCCAAATATTACATTTTCATCAGGCAGTGTTCCGCTTTCTATAACACATACTGGAGTGTCTTTATCTCTATACTTCATTATTTGAGCAGTATTTTCCTTAATGTTTCCAATTCCCATTAGAATAATTAAGGTATCTGCAGTATAATCCCAGTGAACCTGACTTTCAGCTTTTGTCGGGTCTTCATGACCTGTTACAATTGTAACTGAAGTTGCGATAGCCCTATGAGTTACTGGTAGTCCCAAGGAAGTCGGTGCTCCAATAGCTGAAGTAACACCGGGAATAACTTCAAATTTGATATCATGTTCCATTAAAGCTAAAATTTCTTCTCCACCACGACCAAATACAAAAGGATCCCCTCCTTTTAGCCTGACAACATTCTCATGCTGTTGAGCCTGCTTTATGATTAACTCATTAATCTGGTCCTGTGTCTTATAATGTTCGCCTGCCTTTTTGCCGACATATATCCTTTCTGCCGTTTCAGGAGCATGCGCCAATATTTCTTCATTAGCCAGATAATCATATAAAACAACGTCAGCTTTGTTTAGTGCTTTAACGGCTTTTAGAGTTATTAAGTCTGCATCTCCAGGTCCCGCACCTATTAAATAAACTACCATCTTATCACTTTAAGTCTATAAAAATCCTTTAAAGAAGTTCAAACCATCAGTTGAGCCCAATATTTCTTCACAAGCCCTTTCCGGATGAGGCATCATTGCACAAACCAGTCCGGATTCATCACATACACTTGTAATAGCTTCCATTGAACCGTTAGGGTTTCTATCTTTAAATTGCAATACGATTTGATCTTGATCTTTCAGCAAGTCAATATCTTCTGTGTAAAATCTACCCTCTGCATGAGCAATTGGTATTTTAACAGTTTGTCCCTTTTTGAAATCTTTTGTAAAAGGAGTTCTGGTATTTGATACTTTCAAATCAACCCATTCACAGTTGAATTTAGGGTTTTCATTAGTTATGAATACACCAGGAACAAGCCCGATTTCACCTAAAATCTGAGCCCCGTTACATATTCCCAAAACCGGTTTTTCTTCTTTAACCAATGCCTTAATTCCATCAATTACTGGTGTGATTGATGCCATAGCACCTGCCCTCAAGTAATCCCCATAGGAAAATCCTCCAGGAATGACAACGCCGTCATAATCGGTTAAGTCGTCTCTGCTCCACCAAACATATTCAGCTTCAAGGCCAACAAGTTCAATAGCGCGGGCTACATCCCTATCACAGTTGGTTCCAGGAAATCTAATTACTCCGATTTTCACTTAAACCACCTTATTTACCGCAGGCCATGTTCTGTGGAATTACATTTATTTTATAGTTGTGGATTACAGGATTACAGAGTAATCTTTCACACATGTCTACAACATTTTCGCGAATGACTTCCCTGTCTTCTCCTTCCATCTGGAATTTGATAATTTCAACAGTCTTTGTATTTTTGACTTCATAACCAAGTAAATCAAGAGATCTTTCAATTGTTGTAGCTTCAGGGTTTAACATACCGCTTTTAAGGGAAATTTTAACTTCAATATCGAATAACATTTAAATCACCTTTTCATCATCAGGAATAATTCTATTATAAACTTCTATATAAGCGTCCATAACTTCGCCGTCTTTACCTTTTCTGAATAATTCTTTATCTAACATCTCCAGAGTATCGGCATCCCACAATCTGCATCCGTCAGGAGAGATTTCATCACCCAAGAGGATTTTTCCATCCTTATCCTTACCGAATTCAACCTTATAGTCAACCAATATAATGCCCGCATCCTTAAAGAATTCAGTCAAAATATCATTGATTTTTAAAGCCTTTTCGGTTAGAATATCAATTTCTTCCTGGGTAGCAATACCTAATGCTTTTATAATTGAATCATTAAGCATTGGATCGTGATAATCATCATCTTTAAAGTCCATCTGTACGATTGGAGGATTTAATCTCATACCGTCTTCAATAGGATACTTGCGAACCAGACTACCGGTAGCTATGTTTCTTACAATGACTTCAATAGGAATCATTTCCAGTTTTTTAGCCAACATTACATTTTCTTCAAGTAAATCTATAAATTGTGTTTCAATACCATTTTCCTCTAAAACTTTGAAAATTTTAGCAGAAATGACTGCATTATAGGCACCTTTTTTGTCCATGACTTCTTTACGTGCACCATCACCAGCAGTCATATCATCACGAAACTCAATGATAACTTCATCATCGTTTTGCGTGGTGAATACACTTTTTACTTTACCAGAATTAATTAACTCTTTTTTCTCCATGATATCATCAATTAATTTTTAAATTATTATAATCAAACTTTTGTTTTAAATGCTATATAATAATATTGAATTTAGAAAAGAAATTGAATTAAAAAGAGAATATTGAAAAAAATATAAAAAAGAAAAATGGAAGAAAAATTAATTATTTCTTCCTGAATACAACAGCAATTACAACAGCAACAACCACCAATAAAAGCAACATAATCGGAAGACCGGTATTTTTGGTAATTATAGGATTATTTTTCACCGGATTTTTAGGCGGATTATTAGCAACAACCTTTGTGTTGTTAGTTACATTAGTGTTGTTGGTAATGTTGACATTGTTTGTGATGTTGGTATTGTTTGTAATATTTGTGTTGTTGGTTACATTGGTATTATTTTTGACTATAATCGGAACAATCTTGGTTGGGTTTCCGCTTGCATTAGCAGGATTTGTATTGGTATTGTTTTTAACAGGATTTGTATTTCCTGGAGCCCCACTTGCATTGGAGCTGGAATTATTATTAACTGGAGGATTAGTTGCATTTACTGTTAAATTAACTTCTTTTGTAATGTTTGAATAGTTTACGTCACCATTATATTTTACTTTAACCTTATAATCTCCTGCAGTTAAATTCTTTAAATCTATATTTGCTTTTCCATCGGCAACAGTGCCATTGAAGTCATGGCCATTAACTGTAACTGTTACATTACCGGTAGCATTTTCAGGCAAGGTAACCTGAACTATAGCAATTTCACCAGCATTGATATCAGCTACAAACACACTCATTTCAGGCTGATCTGCTGAAAATACAGAATTAACAGCAAAAAAAGCCAAAACACATATTAATAAAATAGCTATTTTTTTCATGTTAATATTTTATGCAAACATGATTAATAAAAATTTAGGTGGAAGAAATTAATTTGAAAATGAAAAAA
>NZ_JAZRJY010000083.1:0-10353 GCF_045646045.1 Methanobrevibacter sp.
AAAGCAAAATTAGGTAGTGCAACAAATGCATTAAAGAAAATAATGCCATTTATGGATGCTGTTGATGATCCACAAACTTCTGAAGATTTAAAAAGAACTAAAGAACAAATTGATAAAGCAAAAGAAGTTTTATCTGATTCAGATAGGACCACATTTAAAATGGTTGTTATTCCAGAAGAAATGTCTATTTATGAATCAGAAAGAGCACTTGAAGCATTGGAAAAAAATGACATGGTTGTAGACAGTGTCATTGTCAATCAGGTGATGCCGGATATTTGTGATTGTGATTTCTGCCACTCAAGACATAAATTACAACAGAAACGTTTAGCTTTAATTGACCAGAAATTCGCAGATCAGCATATTGCTGAAGTTCCTTTATTTAAAGATGAAGTTAAAGGTCAAGAAAAACTTTTAAATTTAGCTCACATCCTTTACGATGGTAAAGATAATGATGAAGTAGTTCAGGAAGCTATTCAGCTTTAAAAATAAAAATAAGTTAAAATTTTTCAATTTTAACTTTAAAATCTTTTTTTTTAATCCTTTTTTTTCTTAAACCAATAATATATTTCCGCAATTATAAGCAGCAATAAACATGTTGAAAAGAATATGCTGAATGTATTTCCGCTGGCCATATCATATATAAATGCAATTATCAGCAAAATTAATAATATTCTAAGGATTATCGGTTGTTCTGACCAATTCTTTTTCAATTGATTCCAATCCATCGTATTATCTCCAGTATTTTCTTGGAACATTAAATGGGTCCCAACTTTCTTCTGTGAAATATTCGTAAGTTTCTTCCTTGCCTAATATTTTAACATTTCCTTTACTTATATATTTTACATTATTTCGGTCTAATGAATTGTCCTTGTTTATTGGAATTTCTAAATAGTCAACACTTCCATCTTCTTTGGGAATATTGTAGATTTTTGTATTTTGCAGGTATCCCGGACGGGTGAATATAATGTGGTCGTATGCACTAAATCGGTCTTCCTCTTCCAGATAATGGTCTACAAAATAAACTCCAATACTTTGCATGCTCAATACAGTTCCAATCAGACTTAATCCTATTGTTATACTCCCTCCTATTAAAGCGCCAACAATACCTTTCCCCAATATTGCTCCTTTTAATGTTAGGGAGGTTATAGGTTGAATATTGTCTCCAATATAATTTAATCCATCGTTTATTTTAGATATTCCGTTATTGACATATTTCATAACTTCCTTTAACATACTATTGATGCTGCATAATCCGCAATCACGTGTTATTGTAACTCCTTTATATTCAAAGCCGTTATGTATGGATAATGGGGTTACCAACCCTGTTTTCAGATCAATTACAAAGTTGGAACTTCCGCTTTCATCACTAATGATTGCAGTATTGTTATAATAAACAATGCTTGCCTTATATGAAGCAAGGGAATTGAAAACATCATCAAATACGCTTGTTATATTAACATATGCGTCACGGGCTATCGGAGATAATGATGATTGTTCTATTTTTGATAATAAAATGGAATTAACGAATCGGAATTTAATAATGTCGCTTTCATTATTTCCTTTAATTAATCTTCCCATGTCCGGAGTTAATATGTGCTGATATGTTTCATTCCAGTTCATGGCTCCAAGAATTACTGTATTTCCCGTTCTGGACCATTCTAATTCTGCATTATTTTTAAGTTCATCAGATATTTTATCGCTTAGATATGCGGTATTTAGGGATGTTATAAACATTGCATACATGCTTTGCATTCCGGTATCTGTTTTATATTCATTTTCCTTATTTATCCAGTAATTTAGTGAATTGTCTGTTATCTTTTTATTAATTATTGCAAAAGACTGTAAAACATCAAAATCCTGTTTGTATTTATTGCTTAATCCATAGGTTATTAATTCGGATTTTTCAAATTCAATGCAGTTGTTGGAATTGAATTTTGTTGTAATATTTTCTTCACTTAAATAACCTATAATTTTTCTTCCAAAATAGTTTAATGTAACGGATTCATCAGTATTTGTAAATTTGATTTTATCCGTATCTTTTCCCATTATTTCACTATAGCTTTTATAATTGAAATCATAAATGGTCTTTCCATAATATTTGGATAATGTATATCTCAATCCGCTTTCATCAAATCCCATATTCTCGAATTTTATTTTCGCTTTATTTTCTCCATTTTGAATGTAGTTTATAATTTCACTTTTTTCAAATGATTTATCAAGATATGCTCCGAACTGTTCAATATTGCTGCTGCAATTGTTTCTATAAATAAAATGAATATAATCGGAACCTCTATGCAATATTATTCCATTTCCTGTCAGCTCTTCATACTTATAACTATTCTGAGTCGGGCTGTTATCAAAAGGCAATAAATAATATTCTGATGATATGTATTCTGCATTATATTCCGGCATATAGCTTGTTGAAAAGAAATAGTTTTTGTATCCAATTTCTATTTGGATTAATAGTTCTTTTTCCATTCTTATAATGCCGTCTATTCCACTTTTTATTGAATATCCACTTGAATAAACATAGGGAAATGTTACATTCACATAACTTGGAATTTTTATTTCATATGTGAATTCAGTATTTTTTATCTTTTCTTCGTATGTGGGGTTAATTTTAATCATGTTTGATATGCAAAGCCCATTGTTTTGGGATGTTATGATATATTCTCCCATTTGAAGATTGATGTTTAAGCTGACTTCTCCGTTTTCATTGGTGGTTCTTGTATATAATACTCCGTTAATGTTAAAAGTTACTTTATCGTATGCTTTAGGTTTTCCAATATCATCAACCAGATAAGCCTTAAATTTGGTACCGTCACGGTATTCCATTTCAATATTATTTGCTGTTAATGTAGGCAATATTTTAATATTGTTTGAAACTTGACATCCGTCATAATCTGCGGTTATGATATAGTCTCCCGGATTTAAATTTAAATTAAGGCCTGCAACACCTGCACTGTCTGTTAATCTTGTATAAAATACACCATTTATATTGAACACTACCTCATGCCCCTGGCCTGCAGGTCTTCCATCTTTTTCAAGTATGCAGACATTGTATTTTGTAGCATTTCTGTAATATTTGATTACGTCTCTATTGTTTGTGATTGTTGGAAGTATTGTGATGTTGTTGCCTATTCTTTCACCGGTTATTTCATTGATTGCTGTCAGTATATACTTTCCCTGGTGAAGATTCAAATTCAGCTTGGCTATTCCGCTTTCATTTGTTGTTCTTGTATAAAAAACACCATTGATATTGAATGTCACGGGCGTGTTTTTCAAATCGTTGCCTGTACTGTCTAGAAATTTGGCATAATATTGTGTAGCATTTCTATAGGTCTTTACAACATCTGCCGAATAGATTGTACTTTTTATATTAATCGTATTGTTTGCAGATGTTCCGTTAACTGTTGTAGTTACAATATATTTTCCAGGATTTAAGTTAATGGCAATTGATGCTTCTCCGTTTTTATTAGTGTAGCGTTGATAATTCAAATTATTCAAATTAAATGTCAATGGGGTGTTGTTTATTGGATTTTCATTTGCGTCTCGAATTTCAGCCTTAAATCGAGTTCCGTCTTTATAAAACATTTCCACATCTTGAGCTTCAATATTGATGCTTTCCTGTGGTGTTTCTTGTGTCAATATTGTTTCATTTTCTAATTCTGTGGCTGAAACAGTGTTAATTAAAAAGATAGTTAAGAAAATGAAAATTATTATACTTATTTTTCTAACCATAGTATCAACCATCCGTTAATTTTTTTTAACAAATTAACACTGAAACTATGATTAGAATATTATAAATCTTTTAATTTAAAATTTAAAAAGTAAATATTATTTAAAATGAATTTTCAACATCAATTATTCTTTTCTATTATCATAATGCACATATAAGTAAATTCACTGTTTGCAACAGTTTTCAGTGATGTTGAGACAATTTTTTCGTCAGGATATGAAAGTCGCTCACAGACTGTAACTTTGCGGTTTTCGCTGACTCCATTGTCAAGTAAAAACTGTGCCATGTCCTTTACTTTTCTTGAAGGCAGTGCAATAGTTACTTTTCCATTATCGATGACTTTTAGAATGTCTTCAATGTTTTCCCTGCCGTGGAATGTCATAACATTTGCATTGTCCCATTGAATATGATTTCTGGCGGCTGCAAGTTGAAGGGAACTGATGCCTGGGATTACCTCAATGTCGGCTTTTGGAAATCCTTTTTCATCTGAAATTCTTAAGACAGTATTTAAAACACCTGAAAAACCCGGATCACCTGTTGACAGTATGGCAACACTATTTCCATTAACTGCCAAGTCTACTCCATCTTCCAATTTATCAACTAAATCTTTAACATTGAATGCAATAGTATTTTTAACATCGCTAAATAAATCAATGGCTCTGGTACTTCCTACAGTATAATCGCAATTCTTTACACAGTCAACGGCTTTTATAGTCAAATATTCTTCCGCACCAGGTCCGATTCCAATAATAAATATTTTTCCACTCATGTTAATCCTCAATTGTAATTTTCTTTCTTTTGTCTGTTTTAAGGTAGAATGAAGTTATTTCGGGTTTACAATTAATTCTAAGCCAAAAAGAATTTGTTCCAAGACCTTTGCTTGTATATTGAATCATATTTCCTACTTTATATAATCCGACAGGATATTTCAATGAATATGATGCTCTAAAAGGAGTTGTTTTAACGCCAGGAATTACAAGTTGTCCTCCGTGAGAATGGCCGGACATCTGTAAATCAAATCTGTTGGTTTTTGATGAAATTTTGGCAAAATCCGGTTCGTGAACTAGCAATATGCTTGCTCCGTCTTCAGGTAATTTTTCAAGTACTTCGTCCAGATTGTCTGCTCCAACAGTACAACTGTCAACACCTGAAATATTCAGTTTTTCGCCATTTTTTTCAATTGTATAAACGTCATTACTTAAATCAACAATGTCTGCATTTTTTAGTATTTCTCTGATTTTTTCCGGATTATTCCAATGGTCATGATTTCCCAATACTGCAAATTTACCATCTTTTGCCTTTAATTTTTTAAATGAATTTAAAAGAGCATCTTCATATCCTTCTAAAATGTAGGATACATAATCTCCAGTTAGGGTAATCATGTCGGGGTTTAGTTTATTTACATAGTCGACAACCCCATCTAGATATTCTGGACTAATCCATTGGCCTAAATGAATATCTGCAAGATTAACTATTTTGTAATTATTGAATTCAAACGGTAAGTCTTTAATTTTTACATCAACATTAACTAAATCAAATAAATGTGGTTTGAACTCTGTGTCTCCTCGGGCTTGCGTTAGAAAAGTTTGAAATCCTTGTCGTATTATCATTGCAGAGGGTTTTTCGTTTACCAATTTTTCACCTTATAGTTAAATAAGTTCGTGAAACTATTTATATTTTAAAAATTAAATAAATAATGTGATTATTATGCTTCAAATTGCAGTTACAGGAAAACCAAACGTAGGAAAATCATCTTTTTTCAATTCTGCAACTTCATCAACTGTTGAAATGGCAAATTATCCTTTTACAACTATTGATGCCAATAAAGCAGTTGCTTATGTTATTAAAGATTGTCCATGTAAGGAATTAGGTGTTACATGCAATCCTAGAAATTCATTATGTATTGATGGAAAAAGGTTACTTCCTATAGAATTAATAGATGTTGCAGGGTTAGTCCCTGGAGCACATGAAGGAAAAGGATTAGGAAATAAATTTTTAGACGATTTAATGCAAGCTAAAGTATTCATACATGTTATTGATGCGTCTGGTTCAACAGATATTGAAGGACAGCCTGTAGATCCGGGAAGCCATGATCCTTTGGAAGACATTGTATTTTTAGAGGAAGAAATAGTAATGTGGATGTATGGAATATTATCAAGGAATTGGGTAAGACTTATAAGGAAAGTCGGTGCTGAGCATTTAGATATTTCCAAAGTATTATTTGATCAATTGTCCGGTACAGGAATAACTATTGAAGATATTATTGAAGCTAAAAGATCAATAGAACCGGATTATAATAAATGGGAAGAAGAAGATTTAATTGAATTAACAAGAAATATCTTAAAAATAGCTAAACCGATGATGATTGTAGCAAATAAGGCGGATTTACCAACTTCTGAAGAGAATATTAAAAGAATTAAGGAAAAATATCCGAATGTAATTCCGGCATCTGCAGAATCTGAAATTGCATTGGTCAGAGCTAATGAAGCGGGTTTGATTAGTTATCTTCCTGGTGATGATCATTTTGAAATTTTAAAAGAGGATGAATTGTCTCCAAATCAGTTGAAAGCTCTTGAATACATTCAAACCAATATTCTGGATAAATATGGAAGTACTGGAATTCAGGATGCCTTAAATTATGGTATTTTTACTTTGCTTGAAAATATTGTAGTTTATCCTGTTCAGGATGAGCATAAATACACTGACCAGAAAGGTAATGTATTGCCTGATGGAATTTTACTTAAAAAAGGTTCAAATCCTCGTCAATTAGCATATCAGGTTCATTCTGATATTGGTGATAAGTTCATGCATGCAGTTGATGCCAGATCAAACATGCGTGTAGCTAGTGATTATGAACTTAAAGACGGTGACATTATAAGTATTATTACTAGACAATAATACTTTTCTTTTTTTTATTATGACTAATAGGGCTTTATTAACTACAAATTTAACTCCTGAGGAATTTAAAAATTATTATTTTTTAAAAGAGGAATTAAAGGATTTCTGTCGCAGCGAAGGATTGAAAGTTAGTGGAAGTAAGCAGGATTTGGAAAAAAGAATCATTCACTATTTATCAACAGGTGAAGAGTTAGAAGAAAAATTTACTAGAAAAAATTCTAATGAATTATCTTCAGATATTACTTTGGATTCAAAATTAGGTGAAAATTTCAAATGCAGTGAAGATAAACGTGAATTTTTTGAAAAAGAAATTGGCAAAGGATTTAAATTTAAGGTAAAGTTTCAAAAATGGCTGAAAGCAAATCCTGATAAAACTTATCGTGACGCAATTGATGCATATTATGAAATTCAAAATTCAAATGAAAAAACTGAAATAGGCAAGCAGTTTCAATATAACCAATATATTAGAGATTTCTTTGAAGACAATAAAGATAAATCACTTGATGATGCAATTAAATGTTGGAATTATAAAAAATCAATAAAAGGCCACAATAAGTATGAAAAAAGCGATTTGGTGATATTATGAAAAAGGTAAAGATAACTGTAATGAGAAAAGTCAGACATGATGATTTAATTGATAAGTATGAAAATCCTCTTGAACATGAATGTGATGTTGAAGAAGGTCAAGTTTTCATCGCTAATGGTTGGTTAAAGCCTGAAAATTTCTGTGATAGTGCTTGGGAAAGTCTTTCCCCCTTTGTGATGGCTTTAGCTAACGGAGCCAGTGATTTTTATGACGGATGGATGAAAAATAAAAAATCCGCAATGATATCCTGTAATGATGGTTTCAGACCTGTAAGCTTTCTTTTGGAAACTCTGGATGAAGATGCAGATTAATCTTATGATATCATGGCTAATTTAAGGGATAAAACATTTAATTTTATTAAAAAGGAATGGGTATTTTCTATATCCCTAATTTTGGCGATTATTTCCTGTTTTTTTGTTAATCCAGGCATTAATTATTTAAGTTATATTAATTGGTATACAATAATATTGCTTTTTATAATAATGTTATTTGTTGAAATTTTAAAAAATTTGTTTGTTTTTGAAATATTGGTTCGTAAATTATTAATTAAAGTTAAAAATACTCGTGGTTTAGTATTATTTTTAGTTTTCACTTGCTTGTTTAGTTCTATTTTTATAACTAATGATGTTTCATTAATTATTTTTGTGCCCTTTGCAATTTTGGCTTTAAAAAAATTAGGCAGGCTTGATTTAATTATAGTTACAGTTTCACTACAGACTATTGCATCTAATGTGGGGTGTATGGTTCTTCCAATTGGAGCGCCCCATAATATTGTAATGTATACTGTCTCAAATATGTCATTTGTGTCATTTTTCATATTGCTTTTACCATATGTTATCGTATCGGCAATATTTTTAATAGTATTGTCATTTTTCATTCCAAATGATGATATTGTTTTACCAAAAATGAAAAAAATAGAATTCAATAGAAAAAATTTCTTTAAAAGAGTTTTTCTTGGTGTAGATTATTATTTGCTTTTGACTTTCATCGCCCTTTTCATTTTGATTGGGAACTTGGAAAATATTTCATTTTTCAATTTGCTATTCAGAAAATGGATTGTCGGTAATGAAGTTCTTTCGGGAGTGATATTGTCTCAAATTATTTCAAATGTTCCATCAGCAATGCTTCTTAGTGGTTTCAGTACTAATTGGGAAGCTATTACTATTGGAATCAATATTGGTGGTTTTGGAACCCTTATTGCATCTATGGCCAATCTTATTTCCTATAAGATTCTTGTTCGTGAATATAGTGAATCTAAAATTAAATATCTAGCAGTTTTTACTGCTTTAAATGTTATCTTATTGGTTATTTTGTTAGGCGTATATTATTGTTCATTCATCCAATAAATCAGCCAATTTATTTGCAATGAATACACAACAGTCAACGCATGGAGATTTATCTTCGCCATTATTGCTTATTATACCACAGCATACGCTGTTATATTCTTCTTTAAATGTGTTAAATAATATTTTGGCATTAGCTTTGATTTGTACTTCATCATCAAGTAAAAGACCGTTCGCCATTAATGCTCCAGTCAAAGCACCGCAAGTTCCTTCGTCAAATGTTCCGCCTATCCCTCCTGCAAATCCACAAGCCAATTTGCACATTTCAGCTTGACTAATCGGATATTCAGCAGTTTCACATAAGCCCATTAATGTTGACTCAGAACAACTTTTGAATGTCCTATATTCTCTTATTTTTTCTTCCATAACTTTTTTATCAAGTTTCATAATTACTCAACCCCATTATATATGATTATATATCATGATTTTTAAATAATTATTCATAAAAATTTATTTTAGGTGAAAAAATATGCATCCGAGACCAAGTCCAATTGCCGCTACTCTTTACACATTAAGGGATATGAATGTTGATGTTATTGTTATGCATGGCCCTACTGGCTGTTGTTTTAGGACGGCCAGACTTTTAGAAAGTGATGGTGTACGTGTTGTAACTACAGGCATGTCTGAAAATGATTTTATTTTAGGTGCTGGTGAAAAATTAGTTGATACATTAACTGAAGCTTATGATATGTTCCAGCCAAAATTAATGGGTATTGCAGGCACTTGTGCAAGTATGATTATTGGTGAAGATTTAAAAGAAGCTATTGCAACCGCAGATTTGCCATGTACAGTTATTCCTGTAGAATCTCATGGGGGATCTGGTGAAGGTGATAATACTGTAGGTGCAATAATGGTTTTAGATGCTGCAGTTGAATGTGGGGTAATACCTAGGAAAGAAGCCGACAGGCAAATTGAAATGCTTGAAAAAGCAACTGAAGTTGAAAAAACCCGTGGAATGGCACAGGGCAAATATATTAAACCTAACTTTGGAGATTCAAAGGAAAGCGTTGCAAGAATTGTTGTAAATGCCTTGAAAGATAATAAAAAAGTTGCTTTTGTTTTGAATGTTAAAAAAGAAACATCTTATTTGTTTTCAGATATTATTAATTTTGACTACAAAGAAATCAATCCGGATAATAAACCTATTTTTGTAGCTAATCTGGATGAAAATATTGGTTTGCCTAGAATCAGACAGCATGCAGTAAATATTAAAAATCAGCTTGATATGGAACCTGATTTTATTAGCGGAGGTCTTGATGAATACCCTATAACTGCCAATAAGGCAGCAGAATACTTAAAAGATATGGATTTGGATTTGATTGTTGTATTTGGAGTTCCACACGCATTTCCAATAGAAGATTTTGACATAGAATCAGTTGCTGTAACAGACGGTCCCCGTTTAGTGGAGCCTTTAAAAGATTTGGGTTATACTCATGTTGTTGCTGAACTTGATGCACACTCAAAAACTTTAGGGACTGATGAAATTGTATTTTCAGACTTTGGCGGAATGATAAGATCAGCTATTGGGTGGTTAGACCAATGATAACGATTATTGATTATAAAAGTGGAAATTTAAAGAGTATCTCTAATGGATTTAAAAAAATAGGTGAAGATTTCCAAATAACTGATGATATTGAGTTAATAGGGAATAATTATCGTGAGTAATTATTCTTTTTTTGTCGAATTTTGCATAGTCTGTCGATAACCGGATCATCCAACGGTATTGCTGTTTTCGGACTCTCCTGCTATCCTGCCTGCAAGGGAGAACCTGCAACATTAACACTACT
>NZ_JAZRJY010000084.1:0-19320 GCF_045646045.1 Methanobrevibacter sp.
CTCTGAAGACAATTCATCTTCAACTATTGAACCCCTTGAAAACGACACAAATATTTCAAGCGAACTAAACATTACCGGACCGAAAATTCAACCAAGCGAACTAAACATTACCGGACCGAAGATTCATTCAGGCGAGCTAAACATTACCGGACCGAAAATTCAAGTAAATAGTGATCATGAAGCCCACAATAATGGCGGTGAAATGTTTGTAGGAATTACTACAAGCGTTATTGCAGTAGCAAGTGCAAATCCCGTATTGTTAGTAGTTTCTTTAGGCATTGTATTTGATTGGTGGTAGAAAACTGAATGGAAAAATTTCATTTATAGCCATGGAAAAATCAGCTTTAAAAGAACAATAATATGTTAAATGTTTTTTTAACATTTAATATTTATTTTTTATTAATTTTTTAATTTGAAAAAATTACCGATTTCAAAGTTAAAAACAGTGAGTTTGAAGCAGAAATTACTAATTTAAATTTCAAATTAAAAAAAAATAGAATAATATTTCACACATTATTTTAAAACCATCCAAAAAAAATAAAAAAAGTGAGAAGTGTTTAAAACTTCCCATTTTTTAAGCCGTTACAGTAACTGTGTTAGCTGTACTGAATCCATTAAATGATGAAGTTATAATGTATTCGCCAGGCATTAAGTTAATGTTTAATTTTGCAATACCATCACTGTTGGTTGGACGTTTGTAGAACACACCGTTAATGTTGAATTCAACTTGTTGGTTTGCATAAGGTTTTCCTTGACCGTCGACTAAAGTTGCTTCGAATGCACCGGCCTGACCGTATTTTTTGGTTAAATCTTTACCTGTTAAAATTGGTAAGACTTTAATGTTGTTTGAAATTCTGCATCCTTTGTATTCAGATGTGATAATATAGTCGCCGGCATTTAAATTAATGGATAATTGGACAAAACCATCATCGCGTGTGGTACGGTTGTATAAAACACCATTGATGTTAAATGTTACAATCTCACCGGCTTTAGCAGGATTGCCGTTATCATCATAGACTTTCACACGGTATTGTGAAGCGTTTCTGAAGTATTTGGTTAAGTCACTGCCTTCAAGTCTTGGCAATACAGTAATAGTGTTTGTTACGCTTTCCTTGGTTACAGGGTTGGTTGTAACAACTGTGTAATTACCTGCTATCAAGTTGATGTTCATTCCAGCTTTACCGTTAGCGTCAGTTGTTCTGGTGTATTTTTGTCCGTTGAGTTCAAAGGTCACATCAGTGTTAGCTAAAGGATTACCTTTTGCATCAGTGAATATTGCTTCGAATCTGTCTGGTGCTTTTTCCACTTTAGTCAAGTTTTCAGCAATAACCGTATGAATGTCTTCTTCAACAGTAATAGTTTGTGTAGCGTTTGCTGAATCGTACTTCTTATCACCAGTGTATGTAACAGTTACAGTATGGTTTCCAGGAGCCAATTCAGGTAAGTCTAAAGTTGCTTTACCGTCTTTAACCGGAACATAGTATCCTTGACCATCAACATCAACTAAAAGATAACCAGTAGCATCCTTAGGTAATTCAATACTGACAGAATCATTTGAAACTTTAATGTCAGCTTTAGGATCAACAGGTTCAGGCTGAGGATCTTCTTTTTTAGGCACGGTTATGCTTACAGTAGCATTAGCAGCTTTAAATGTGTCGTCACCAACATAAGATACAACAGCATCATATTTACCATCATCCAAACCGATAACATTAATGACTGCCTTGCCGTCTTTGATTGGTGCATAGTATCCTTGACCGTCAACATCAACCATGATACTGCCTGTAGCGTCTTTATCTACAGTTGCTGTAATAGTATTGTTGACAGCAGTTGCTTTAAGATTAGGGTCTTTAGGCTCTACAACAGGTTCATCAGGAACAACAATAGAAACAGTAGTGCTTGCGTTTTTATAATTCTCATCACCAGCATAAGTCACATCAGCACTATAACTTCCAGGACGTAATGCAGGAATAGAAATAACCGCCTGACCGTTTTCAACCTCAGCATAGTAACTAGTACCATCAACATCAACTACAACGTAACCAGTAGCATCCTTATCAACAGACACACTAACAGTAGTATTTTCAACACTAGCCTTCAAGTTAGGATCCTTAGGCTCAACAACAGGTTCATCAGGAATGCTGATTTTAACAGTAGTTTCAGCTTCAGAGAAGTTACCATCACCCATGTAAGTTACAGATGCAGTATAATTCTCACCAGCTTCAAGACCTTTGACATCAATAACTGCCTGACCATTTTCAATTTCAGCATAGTAACTAGTACCATCAACATCAACTACAACATAACCAGTAGCATCTTTATTAACAGATACACTGATTGCAGTTTCTTTTGCAGTTGCTTTAAGTTCAGGATCTTTAGGCTCAACAACAGGTTCCTCAGGAACAGTAACACTACCAGATTGAGTGGCATTAGCGAAAATATCATCACCAAGATACTCAACACTAACAGGATAAGTGCCGTTTGTTAAATATTCACTGACATCAACAGGTTCCAATTCACTAGCATCAAAGACAAATGAAATATCACCAACAGTTATAATCACTAAACCAGTAGCATCTTTATTAATGGAAACAGCAATAATAGTGTCTTTAATATCAACATTAAGTCCAGCATCTTTAGGTTCAACAACAGGTTCCTCAGGAACAGTTACATTACCTCCAATAAATAAAGCTTCATCAAATACATCATCACCAAGATACTCAACACTAACAGGATAAGTACCATTAGCTAAATATTCACTGACATCAACAGGTTCCAATTCACTTGCATCAAAGACAAATGAAATATCCCCAACAGTTATAATCACTAAACCAGTAGCATCTTTATTAATGGAAACAGCAATAGTAGTGTCTTTAATATCTACTTTAAGACCAGCATCTTTAGGTTCAACAACAGGTTCCTCAGGAACAGTTACATTACCTCCAATGAATAAAGCTTCATCAAATACATCATCACCAAGATACTCAACACTAACAGGATAAGTACCATTAGTCAAGAATTCGCTGACATCAACAGGTTCCAATTCACTTGCATCAAAGACAAATGAAATATCTCCAACAGTTATAATAACAAGACCGGTAGCATTCTCATTAATGGAAACTGTAATGGTAGTGTTTTGAATATCCACATAAAGTTCAGGATCTAAAGGTCTTATGATTGGCTCTTCAGGAACAGTGACCTTATCTGAATCAGTAGCATTCATGAATACTTCATCACCAAGATAGATAACCTCAACATCGTAAGTACCGTTAGTTAAATAATCACTCACATCAATAGGTCCCAATTCATGAGCATCCATGACGAATGAAATGTCACCAACAGTTATAATCACCAAACCAGTAGCATTATCGTTAACAGAAACAGTAATGACAGTATCCTGAACTGATAACTCAAGACCAGGATCTAATGGTTCGACTACAGGTTCTTCAGGTGTTGTAACTTCACCTTCTTCTGTTGTTTCAGAATAAATGTCGTTTCCGCTGTATGTTACGGTTACAGGATATGTTGTGTTAGCCTTAAGACCACTTACAGGAACATTAACTTTTCCGCCATTTACTTCTGCATAGAAAGTGTTTCCATTAACTTCAACTAAAACGTTACCTGTTGCATCATCCGGAAGAGTTACTTCAATGCTTTGATTGTCATCTTCAGTAATGACTTCAGGACTGATTTCAATTGTAGTTGTATCTTTAGCAGAAACAGTTACCTGGGAAGTTTCTGTAGTGTTGTAATACTTATTGTCACCAAGGTATATTGCATTGATGTCATAAGTATCTGCAGTCAAACCAGATATTGCAAATTCAGCTTTACCGCCTTTTATTTCAGCAAAGTCTTTAACATCACCAACCATGATTAAAACTATACCGCTTTCATCATCACTTAACGTTACGGTGACTTTCAAGTCTTCGCCTTCCCTGATTGAATCTGCATCAATTGTTAAAGCTGCATCGTTTTTAATTACAGTGAAGTATGCATAACTTGAATTTCCGAAGTATCTCTCATCACCGTCCCAGCTGAAGTCTATTGTATAGTTTCCAGCTTCCAAAGGAGTGGTTTCAAAAGTAGCAGTACCGTTTACTATTTTAACAGTTTCTGTTTTGCGGTTGAATGTGACTGTAACATTACCTACAGCATCTTCAGGAAGAGTGATGTTCAGCTGAGTCAATTTGCCTACATAGTTAACTGAATCCTCCAAATCAATGGTTGAGTTGACTTTATATACATTGAACTCTTCAGTTGCATCACATCCGAAGTATTCAGTATCTCCAGCCCATGATGCTTTTACAGTGTGATTTCCGCTCAGTAAACCCGGAGCAATCCAGGTGGCATTGCCGCTGATGATTGGGATTTCACCGGATTCGATAGTATCATCTATGATGAATGTTACATTACCGGTTGCGTTTTCAGGTAAAGTTGCAACAATCGTGTTATTTCTCTTTGCTGAAACATCACTGACGTTAATGATGATTTCGGAGTATAGTCTAGGAGCACCCGTTAACGCATAAACTGTGAAATTGGCATAAACATACAATGTACCATTATTGTCTAAAACCAAATCCTTGGAAATAGGACTACCCACATCATATTTGAATAAAGTTTTACCTTCATTAGTAACGGCATACATTATACCATCATCACCGCCAACATAAACAGTTCCACGCCCATCAACTAAAATAGATGAAGAAGTTGTGCCTAAAGTGTAAAATTCAGACATATCACCTGTAGCACGGTTAAGTTTGTATAATATTCCATCATTTCCGACAATATACAATGCTTTATTTTCAACATCAACAGCCATTGCACCACAGGCGCCGCCAGCAATAGTTTTATTCCATTCAATTCCAGTTTCACGGTTTAAGGCATAAACCACAGTTCTATCAGCATTAAATACATAAACCATATCCGCTGAATCAATTACCGGTCTTCCATACTTACCTGCATCACCGAAGGATAAATCCATAATATTTAACTCAGGATCCAAAATATAAAGTCCTGATTTGGTGTTCACATAAATATAACCTGCACTATCAACAGAAGGTGCACCAGTTGATCTAGGGAAAGGATTTGAATGGGTGTTAGTTGTCCATTCATAAATATGGTCATTATCAGAATAGTACTGCCAGGATGAGATATAAACTTTTCCATTAGAAACTACAGGAGCATACATGGAAGTAGTGGAGTTCTTATCAGCTGCTTCCCCATAACCACCCCAAGGGAACCATGAATTAGCATAATTATTATTTATATCCCATACAGAAGCACCCAACATAGTACTAGTATAAACTGAACATATTAAATAATTATTATATAATGCAAGACCCGTAGAGAATATTCCTGTATGATCATCTGATGTAATTGTTAAAGTTTTAATTAGATTACCATCACTGTTTATAACAAGGATTTTAGTACCATTTACAACATAAATATTGCCATTACTGTCAATGACTGAAGACTGATATTTATCCTCTAAATTGAAATTATTAGCATTAACACTTAAATTCCATAAAGGTTCAACATTTTTAGAACCAAAATATTCAGTCTGATGGGAATACCCTTCATCTGCACCGACATTATCCCAAATGTTTTTATAAACAGTAATTGTTACGGTCTTTTCAGCATAGCCATAATAAGAATCATTATAAACTGCAGTTAAATTATATTCACCCTCAGGTAAATCGTTAAAGGAATAAGTATCATCCGGAGCAACACTGAATTCTTTAATTACTTTATCGCCTTGAGTAATAGTCATAGTGATATTAGCTGGTTTTACTTCAGGGAAATCATCAGGATTATAAGCACTATCATTAATTTTTACATTACCCCCCCAGAGGAAAGTAGTTTCTCCATTGAAATCATAGTTTTTATTATTATAAAGCAAAGCAAATGTATTTATAGACCCATAATCATCATCTTGTTCTTCTTCATATTGTACTGGATGGCGCCAATTATCATATTTACAAACAATTTTTGGATTAATTTTTATATAATTATTTTCATATGAAATAACAGAGTTTAAATTATTGATTGATGGGTTTAAAAAGTTACTAGTTAAATTAAGTTCTGCTTCCCAACTTCTTGGTTCATAAGTATAAACTCCAGTAACATAATCGTCTTCACCATCATCATAATATTCATATTCAATATCTTGACCATCATAAACCATTGAAATTTTATATAAACCTTTAGTAAAATTAAATATGCTTACATTATTATAATAAGAAGAACCCAGAAGAATAGTATTAGGAAAAGGTAAACAATATGAATCTTCAACAACATTATCCCATTTTTGAGTTGATGAATTAAATATTGATAGATTTACATGAAAATTATCTTCTTTAAAATATTTATCTGGAATTCCATTAGATTCAAAATCATGTAAATCATCATCATCCATCCAATTTTCGTAAAACATATCTTCCAAAAATGGATGTAGTATAGCGCAATTATTATATAGGATTATAGTGCACTCTTGCATGAACTCACACACTTCCTCCCATTCTTCAGGTGGCAAACCATATCCCAGCAAATCATCGGAATATGATTTTTGAGATGAAATTTCGCCCAGATTAATTGAATCATCTGAAATGTGATTCAAATCATTTTCCCAAGGGAAAGGAATAATCCAAAGACGACGACAAGATATTCCTAAAACATCCATTATTAAGCCAGAACGATATCCTGTTGCAGTAAATAATACTGTTGCTTTACCGTCAACTAATGAAACATTAGTCACATTTACATTACCTCTGATTGTTGATAAAACACCTTCAAGGACTGGCAAATAAATACCATCTATACGGAAATGAGTTATATTTCCAGTTTCATTAGATCCTGGAGGAGCATCACTACCTACTTTATTAGTATATGTCAAATCAAAAGTAACAACTGTTGATTCATTAGGATTATATAAAACAGAATCAGAAGTACTTACTAAAACTAACCAGATAGAAGCATTTACATTCACATCACTATAAAATGTTGGAGCCGTAAATGGATCTTCATCAGTGTTACCCCACCAATTATTAATAGCAAAAATATTTGTGTTAGTACTTGCTCTATCAATTTGATAATTTCTATTATTATTACAATTATTGCCAATCAAAATTGAGTAAGTAATGTTCAGATTAGAAACAGAATTATCAGTATAAATAGCTCCACCACGGGTATTTGCAGTATTATTATAAAATATTGATGATATAATATTTATATTATCCGCAGAAGAAGCATAAATTGCTCCCCCATAATTAGATGCAGTATTGTTGATAAATTTTGATTCATAAATCGATACAGTATTACCATTTATGCGCAAAATACCTCTACGACCATTATTATTTGTAAAAGTTGAATTAGAAATAATGCCCTTTGCAATATTAACAATTGAATTACTTGTAGAAGTAGACATTAATCTATTATTACTGACATTACAATTTTCCATATTAAGGACATTTGAAGTATAAATCACAAAATTGACAACATTATTATCAAATGTTGAATCTTTAATATTTAAACCGTAAACCTCAATAAGCTTGTTTCCAACATTATTTGAGTAAAAAGAACAATCATTTATAGTTACAATAAAATCATCTTCAGTACCAATAGCTCTTCCACCAGTGATTCCCGTAAATTTCAAATTACTAAATCCGACAGATGGCGAATTAACCGTGAAAGTAGTTACATCACTGCTATTTCCAACTAAAATTACATTACCTTCACCTTCAATTATTAAATCTTCAGAAATGGTTAAAGATCTTTCATAATAAGTTCCTTCAAGTATTTTAATATATTTAGCACCATTAGCTAATTCAAGAGCTTTTTTAATAGTCCTAACCGCAGAATTCCTATCAGCACCATTATTATTATCATTACCCGTAGTTGAAACATAAATAGTATCAAAAGCACTATAATCCCTATATTCATTATACAGGAATAAAGGAACCACTTTAATTGTATGGTTTAAAGTATCATTAAACTGATATGTGAATGAATATGTATTAACAGTAAAATTATCTGCAGTATCATCTATATAAACCATAAATCCAGATTTGGTTATAATATCAAAATCATAATACTCAGGATGTTTTAATCTTAAAGTAATATTAACAGTCACATTTCCATTATTATTTTCATCAATATCCAATCTAAATTTAGCTAAAGAAATTTTATCATTTATATACGTATTATTTTCTACAAGATAATTTGAATTTAACAAACTTACAACTAATACATCACTACCCAAATCCCCAGTATGATTTATAAAGTTATTTCCAACAATTTCAACATCAGGAGAACCCCAACTAACTTGACTAATTGCTGAAATAGCAGAACCAATTACAGCATCATTTCCAGTGAAATTATTATTATATACTTTTAAAGTACCATCATCCATAATTGAAATAGCTCCACCACGACCAACACCAGTAGTAGAATCACCACCAAGTTGATAACAAGTATTTATATTATTTTCAAATCTTGATCCGATTACAAAAATATTTGGTACAGTGTTCATTTTACAAGCACCTATAGCTCCACCACCATTGTTAGTAGTACAATTATTGCCTATAAAAGTAGAGTTATAAATTTGTAAATTGCTGTAAGTATATAATGCTCCACCATTCCAATAAGCTATGTTATCAATGAATGTAGAATTATGAATGGTAGTATTTGCATAAGCCGCAGTGTGTATTGCACCCGCCCAATTTACAGCATAATTACTATCAAACATAGAGTTTTCAACTACCAAATAACCACCATTCGCAATAGCACCAGAATGATAAGAAGCATGATTATTTCTAAATCTTGAATCAGTTACATATAATCTTGCATTATTCACTGTTGCACTATTAGCAGCATAATAATTATTTATTACACCATTTCTAACATTACAATCAGTGAAACTACAATTAGTTATATTAACAACACCATAATTAGAATAAATAACAGATTTACTACCAACATCTATATTTGAAAAGTCACAGTTTTCAATTACATAATTACCATTACCAGAAAATTGCATTAAGTAATCTCCACTTAAATTCTGGAAGTTTACATTTCTAAATGTAACATTTAATGCATCAGTACATATAAATGGGATTAAATTACCATAATTACCTACAATAAACGAATTTTCATTCCCAATAACAGTAACATTATTTCTTATTTGAATTTGTTCAGTTGCATTAAGAGTACCATTCAGATTAATTATATGATTAGCATTTGTATCAGAACAGTTACTCATTAAATCATTCCAATTGTTAACAGTACTAGATGAATCAGAATCACCCAATATCGTGTTAACATCACTTACGTTTTCATTAGCACTTACAGTGCTTAACCCGCACAATACTGTTAAAAGTATTGTAATTAAAAGTAACGACTTTCTCTTCATAAGAATCTCCCATAAAGATCCATTATAATATTCAAATAAAAATGAATATTATTAATATATATTTATGAGATATTTATTATTTAAAATTTATCAAAAATTCTTGATAATGTAAAAATTAGTAAATAGTAATTGTATTTGCTACATTGCAACCGTTATAGCTTGAGGTTATAATGTATTTTCCTGCCTGTAATCGAATATTCAGGGATGCAACACCATTATCCCCTGTTGTTCTTTCATAAAAAACACCATTAATATTAAAAGTCACAACCTGACCAGAATATAATCTGCCCTGACCATCAACAAGCGTAGCATCAAAAGAAGCTTTAGAACCGTACCTGATACTCAAATCATTAGTAAACAAGATTGGTTTCACAAGAATATTATTAGAAACCCTGCAATCATTATACTCAGCAGTAATAATATAACTGCCAGGATTTAAATTAATATTCAAACGGGCGTAACCATCATTATCACTGACACGAGTGTAAAATACACCATTAATATTGAAAGTAACCTCTGCATTTGCAACAGCACGTCCGTCATGGCTCAATAATTTAACTACATACTGTGAACCGTTTCTAAAGAACATGTTTAAATCATGATTTTCAACAATTGGAGATAAAACTGTGATTAAATTACTTTTCATTTCACCCGTAACCGGATTTTCGGCAGTTAAAATATATTCACCAGGATTTAAATTAATATTTAACCTGGCAATACCATACTCATTTGTTAATCTAGTGTAAAATACACCATTAATATTGAAAGTGACATTGGTATTTTTTAATAAATTACCCTGACTGTCAATGAAAATTGCATAATATTGTGTGGCATTTCTAAAAATCTTTGTAATATTTAATCCTTCAACAGTAGGATTAACAGTAACATTCACATTAATAGAGAGAGCATTGAACTTATTAAAACCTTCAAATCTAACATCTACACTGTAATTTCCGGAAATTAAATTAATGGCCATTGAAGCAGAACCGTCACCTCCGGTTACGCGCTTATATTCAACACCATTGACCGTGAAATATAAAGCAGCACCATTTATAGGATTATAATCCTCATCAGTTAAATAAACCACTAATCTTTCGCTGCCTCCATAATATTTAATTAATGGATTAGAAGTTAGTTTAACATCTACAAATGAATCCTCAATTTCAAATACACCAGTAAATGTTGAGCGATAATATATTTTTGATCCGGAATAAAGTGCAGAATAATTATAAACACCAGGACTCAATTTGGAAATGTTTAAAACACCATAACCATCCTTAATATCAACAATATAATCATAGTCCCCAATTGTAACCATAATCTGACCATCAATACCCACATCATCCTCTGTTTTTAATGTAGCTTTAATGAAAACGTCACTTTTTTTACTTACATTATTGATTTCAACATTTAATTTAGTCTTAATCTGATTAACACTCAAGTAATAAGTAGTGTTTGATGATAAATAATTGTTGTCTCCATTATAAATGGCAATTATAGTGTACTGGCCAGTTTTTAGTGGACTTATTAGCCATGAAGCATTATTACCATTAATTGTTTTATTACGAGGACTGTAATAACCCAACATCCGGAATGTAACATTGCCTGTTGCATTAGGACTTACAACAGCATAAATACGAATATTTTCACCGACAACCACAGAATTAACAACAACATTAACCTCAGATTCCCTTTTATAGACATTGAAAGATTTAAATGTCTGTGAAGACGTATAAACTGAATCCCCAACATATTTTGCAGTAACATTGTATTTGCCCGCATCAAGATTTGAAAGCTCCAATACTGCAGTCGAATTGATAAGATTAACAGTTTTAGTGATATTGCCAATGGAAAATATTACACCACCCGTTGCACCATCAGTTACATTAGCCTTAATTACAACAATTTCCCCATATTTGACATTACACACATCAACATCAATACTGGAAAGCAATGTTTTAATGGAAAATGTCGTATTCATCTGATTTGGATAATAATGATTATCTCCGGAATAACTCACAGAAAGATTATATGTTTTAACTAAAAGATTGGACAATACCAACACAGCTTTACCACCAACAACATTTTTAGCATAACTTTTACCATCCACAGTGAAAATGACCTGACCTGTAGCGTTTTTATCCAAAACAACAGTTATAATTTCATCCTCACCAGCCAAAACATCACTGACACTTACATCAAAGATAGAATTTAATTTATATATCCTAAAGCTTGAATGTGATTCATTTGAGTAATGGCGGACATCTCCTGAATAATAAACATCCAAGCCATAGATTCCAAGATTTAAACCGGACAATACTACTGATGCAAAACCGCCACTTACATTGCAAAGATACTCAGAACCATTTATATTAAATGATACAACACCAGAGGCATTCTTATCCAAAATAACACTGATAATGACATCATCACCAAATAATGTGTCATCCACATTAACGGATATAGGTGATTTTAGCTTGTAGACTATAAAACTTGAAGATGAACTATTAGCTTTATAATGATTATCACCAGGATAATTAGCTTCCACATCATATAAACCAACATCCAAACCTGAAAAGACCAGACTAGCGATGCCGTTAACGACATTACTTGTATAATTATAATCATTAATACAGAAATTAACGATACCTGTAGCATTATCAGATAAATAGACTTTAATTACCGCATCATCACCAGACAATGTATCATTAACATCCAGATAAATGGAAGAATTAAGTTTAAAAACATTAAATCTTACGGAAGAAGTGTTGAAATAGTAATTAACATCATCCAAATATACAACATCAACATCATATAAACCAACATCCAAATCATGTAAAATCAAATCACAGCAGCCATATGTAACATCACCAACATATTTCCTACCATTTACATCAACAGAAACTTTTCCAGAAATATTTTTATCCAAAACTACCTTAATGACTACATCTTCACCATATAAAACATCATTTGCAGACACATCCAATGAAATATGATCTTTCAATACATAAAAACTAATGTCTGAGGTATTTGAATAGTAATTGTCATCACCGGAATAAAAAATCTTTGCTTTATAAAAACCAACACCCAAATCCGGTAAAATAAAAGAAGTTCTGCCACCAACAAGATATGCTGTATAATTTTGATTGTTAAGAAGTAAACGGACAGTACCTGTAGCATCACCAGACAAACAAACATCAATAATAACATCTTCACCATAAATCACATCAGACACATTAACATCAATAACTGAGTTAAGCTTAAAAACTTTAAAAGACTTGTTTAAAACAGAAGCAGTATAGTAAAGAGAATCGCCGGAATAAATAATATCCAAATTATACTGGCCAACATCCAAACCAGACAGGACTAAAGTAGAAATACCCTTTAAAACTTCACGAACATAAACTGAATCATTAATTTTAAATGTAACATTACCTCCAGCATTATCCGGCAAAGTAACCTTAACGACAAAATCCCTGGAATATAATGTATCATTAAAATCAGCACTAATCGGAGTGTAATACTTATCTACAGTAAAATTAGCCACAACACCATTTGATTTATAAATTTCATTAGTATAATATGCCTTAATTGTATAATTTCCAGAAGCAAGACCAGAAATATTAATTTGAGCAAAACCATCAGATATTACAGCAACATATGATGTATTGTCAGACAATTCAAATAGAATTTCACCGATTACTCCCCTAGACACCTTAGCAGTAATCGTTTGATTTTGATTAGGAGAAATAATATTTTTACATGACAATCTTAAATTAATCGGCTTTACAGAAATGTTATTGGTAATATTATACTTCCCATATGATGCCATGAGAATATAATCACCAACATCCAGATTCAAAGGAAACAAAGCATAACCTTCCCAGTTAGTAATAACAGCATACTTTTTACCTGCAATCTCTATTGTAATTGTAGCATTGGAAATAGGATATCCCAAATCATTGTTTAAATTAATAACATATCCCTCACCACTATGCTCATAAACCATTAAATCTTCACCAGTCAAACCAGGAGTATCAGGCACCAAAAATGTAGCATTAGCGGTAGCATGCTCGTAATAGTCATCACCTGAATAATGAGCATAGATATAATTATAACCTTCACTAAAATCAACTGTGAAATTAGCAATACCTTTGCTTAAATTTTGAGTGTAGAAGTTATTATTAACATATAATGAAATCAAACCCTCACAATCAGTATAATTTGTTTTAACTAAAATAAAACCTTCACCAATCGTAATGTTTAAAGTTACATTATTTTTTAACACATTAAATGATGCGAAAGCTGTTGCATTTTTAAATTTAGCATCACCACCATAATACAGTTTTAAATCATATTTTCCAGGGTTTAAATCGGAAAGTGTAATGTTTGTCTGATTATTGTAAATAAAAATACTTTGATTAACACCATTGATTTCAAGCATCCCATATCCTTTAAAGTCTTCAGGACTCGAATTGATTGTAATTGTCGCATTTTCACCCAGTTTAACATCATCCGCATCAATAGTTAAATTGACATCATATTTTTCAACTTTAAATGATCTGCTTACAGTAGAGCTTTCATAATATGTATGATTCCATAACTCAACAGTGAAATTATATTCACCTAAAGGCAAAACACCTAACGAAATTGTAGTATTTCCACCATAAATATATAAAATATTAGTTTTATTACCATTTAAATAAAGATTGGCTCTAATTTTAAAGTTTTCAGGTTTTAAAGTAGTATTGAATTTAGCTTTATTTCCAATATAAATTATTTCAGGCATTGAAATTGAAAAATCAGTCGAAATCTTATTAACAGTAACATTGAAATACTGAATAGACTTAAAGTAATCTTCATTTCCTTCATAAACAACTTTTAAAGTATAATTTCCAGGATTTAAATCAGGAATGGATACAGTGCAAAATCCATTATCTAATTTAACATTATAAGTCTTTTTATCAATTAAAAAAGTCACATTACCATTTAAAAATTCAGAATTATTATTTTTAACAGAAACATTAACTTTTAACTTTTCACCATAAACAATATCTGTAAAATTAACATACATCAATGAAACATTTTTACCAACATCAATTATTGTAGGTTTAATATAGGAACTGATGCTTGTTAAAAGAACATACTGGCCTTTAGTTTGAGTTAAATTAAACAGAACTGATGCTGAGTTATTTAAAAGATTTTTACTTTCATGAAATAGCTTATCATTAACAACAGATGAAAAAGTAATATTGAATTTTGGGAGTTTATCCGAATCAAAAGGAATATTTGGATTGTTTAATTTAAAGTTTGCAGTTACATTTGCTGTATCATTAATATTTAATGCAAGATATTCCGGCACAATATCCAGATAAAACCAATTATTGATTTTTTCATAATTAGTCATGCTTAAATCAACTGGATTTTCATCACTACCCCACCAATTGAAA
This sequence comes from Methanobrevibacter sp., assembly GCF_045646045.1. GTDB lineage: Archaea > Methanobacteriota > Methanobacteria > Methanobacteriales > Methanobacteriaceae > Methanocatella. The sequence continues at coordinate 14,857 of NZ_JAZRJY010000084.1, forward strand.
TCCAAAGATTTAATTCCACTGTTTTCAGTGTAAACATCCTCATACACATCATCCCTATATTTTTGATTATTGATAAATGCTGAATATGAAACATTCAAAGTTCCCCTATTATATATTCCTGGAGTACCTATAGCATGAAAATGAAACCATGAATTTGATAAAGTATTATTTTCAAAAATAGAACTAATAACAGTTAAAGATCCATACTCATTTAATATTGAACCGAGAAAATAACCATTCATATTTGTAGCTACATTTATTTTTGAATTTTTAATTATTGAGTTATTTAAAACAGTATTCCCCTGGTTACATATTGCTGCAACAAAACCTGAACATTCCGAAAAAGTAATATAATTTAAAAATGCATTAGTGCCTTTTGAAATGTATAATGTTCCAGTAATCGCATTACCATTCGAATAATCATAACATTTTATAAAAGACGAATTTGATAAAGTAAAAGAATTAGCGTTAAAAACTCCGATAGCACTCCCCTTATTGGCAGAACAGGATTCAAAATAACAATTAGTTATAATAGGATTTATATCATGATTATTCATATTTTTATCAATGCAAATAGCACCACCATTAGCTTTATTAGTGCAATTAATAAATGAGGAATTATTAATATTCAACTTAGTATCACATTTAACAGCACTATTGCCTGTAACATTAATGAAAGTACAATTATTAATATCCAAAGTGGAAATTCGTTTATTAGTACTTCTTTCAGTAAGGATAAACCCTCCGCTTGCATTTATAAAATTTGTATTATTGGCAGTTAATTTTCCGGAATTTACAATCGTCCAGTAATTATCTCTACCTTTACTTGGATTAATAAAATTACAATCTAAGATATAAGCTGTTACAGTATTTGAAATCCAAATTACTGGCGTAGTATTCACAAAAAGAGCATTCGAATCTGTATTAGTATTATAAAAATCACAGTTTTCGATTAAAACAGTACTGTCCTTAACACCTGCCCGAATAACCTTAGCAGCATGCCCATAAGTTTTAATATTCATAAATTTGATGTTTTTGAATGCAAAGTATGAGCCCTCCCAAATTTTAAAAACGAAACCTTTGCGAACATAACCAACATCTTTTATTATGGTATTGTTTGACCCGATAATTGAAAGTGATTTATAAAGATACAACTGAGGGTTATCATAAACTCCATCCGATAAGTATATTGTTCCGTTATACTCGACCAAATCATATGCCTTTCCTATCGTTTTAACGGCACTGTCCTTGGATAATCCGTCATTTGAATCATTACCATTTTCCGCATCAGCATAGATAACTGAATTATTTAGCTCATCATCAAGAGAAATTTCCCCTTCATGAATATCAGCCGAAATCACATCATCATCAAGATAAATTTCCCCTTCATGAATATCAGCCGAAATCACATCCTCAGTAGAATTCAAATCATCCGCCGCACTTACAGCAGACATTAAAACAAATAAAAACAATATTATTAATGTAACTTTATAAACTTTCATTAAAAATCATCCCAATCTTAATTGAATTTATGTAAAAAAAAGTATATAAAATTAACATTTTTATATATAAAAATCCGGCTTAAGAGTTTTTTCTTAAATGAAGTTTTCGAAATTATCTCATAAGAATCCTTTTTTTATATCACAAATAGTTTCAGGGATTTTCATTCATGATATTAATAAATTCACCCAATTCAATTTCCAGGAGAAATGATTACTATTCACTTCACCAATACATGATTTCATTGATAAATACATTGACACTTAACAACAAATATCCAATCAGGGATAAAAATTATTTTCCATCCCCCATTTTACAAAGCATTAATCTAAACTAAACGGATAAGTTCCGTTTTTTAAAATTCGAGTTTTAATAATCTTTTAGAATTCATTTGACAATAAAAAAACATCAACACAAACAACCTATAGGAATTACTTTAACACCGTCTTCGCGAGTATAGGCTACTTTTCCACCATTTACAATTGCCAGGAATTTTGGTTCGGGAATATTGATATCACCGGACTCTTTTCTTTTGATAATCAAATCTTTAAGTTTAAGTAAATTTGAAGCACCATCCTCTTCTTCTCTACTGCCTAACTTAAATTCAATTAATGCATAATCCCCATTGCTTAAGACTAAAACACAGTCAACCTCCAAATCATCCTGGTCATGATATTGCAATACTTTCCCTCCCCTTTGTGCAGAATATACATTAATATCACGAATACAGAGGCTTTCAAATATATGTCCTCCAGTATCCAAATCATATAATAACTGTTCGGGAGTTAATTCAAGAGCTGCTACTGCAATAGATGGATCTATAAAATTTTTTTTAGAAGAATTTCTCATTGCAGTCTTAGATCTGATTTTAGGACCCCAGGCTTTAATTTCATCAATCACAAACAATTGCTTTAAGACATTGATATAATCATAATATGTCGTTTCAGACATTGATCCATGATGCTCCTGTATATCTGCAATAATCATTGTATTTTTTGTAAATGAAGAAATGTTTCTTGAATATGATTTTAAAAGGGATTTGACTTTATCAGGATTTCTTTTAACGCCATCTATTGTTGTTGTATCAATTTCGCATAAGATATTCAAATATGACCTTGCTATCATTAACTGTTGTTTTCTGGTTTTTTTGTTTAAACTTTCAGGCCATCCGCCCCTACACATTGCAAAAATCAAATCAGGAACTGTCAAATCGGAGGTAATACCATTAATATTTAAATCAGGATTGTCAAATAAATCCATTAAAGAAATTTTACCATTAGATTCCTTACTTTCATATAGGCTCATAGGTCTCATCAATAACCTGTGAATTCTTCCAGCACCGCTATGATTAATTTTTGTATCATCGACAACAGTTGAACCGGTTAAAATGTACAAACCGTCATCATCACTTTCATCTACACTATACCTTACAGCATCCCATAGCTCAGGAGCCATCTGCCATTCATCGATTAATCTGGGTTTTTTCCCTTCAAGCAATGAAAGTGGGTCAACATCAGCCAGCTTTAAATAATTCTTAGAATAAGTGGGATCCTGCAACTGTATTACACTTTCCGCATGTTGTTCGGCAGTAGTCGTTTTCCCGCACCATTTCGGCCCGACAATAAGAACAGCACCCATATATTCCAATAATTCATCCAATTCCTTATCCAAATATCTATCCAAATATTCTTTCATATCAATCAGCCTATTAAAGTAAATACATAATTTCCACTAAAGTAATCACATAAATTTTATTAAAGCAAATACATAACATTCACTAAAGTAAATAAATATATTTTAATTATCATATATAAAACATTTGAATGAAATCTTCATAATTTCTGGACAAATATGAACATGGAGAAATTGTCACAAGATAATCTGTCATATTGGAGAATGAAAAAAGTATCAAAACCATTTTTTTAGGTTATCTGTAGTTCGGAGGTTTCAAACATAAGTATTTATATAAATTCCTTCAAAACCACCGCATTCAAACTATTTTGTAATATTACTATCCAATCTCCCCATAAAATAAATATTAAAATTAGCATATTCACCAGGAAAAACTTAATTAAAAATTACCTTTTCATACAAATATTGATTTGAAGAGGTTATATTCAAAAATTAGGTTATATTGGGGGAAAAATAACTAAATAACTTATATACTACCTTTTACAGACATTATTCTACATGGCCATGAATTTTTAAAAAAAAATCACGGGAAAGTGATAAATTATGAAAAATCAAGGACAAAAAATACGGTTAAGCGATCTCGTAGACTGGATGATGGCTGAACAGAACCACAACCCTCGAGATTACTGCTTCAGGTATGTCGTTGACAGATACCCCAAAGCAACACATGACGCATTCGACTTTCCGGGAGAATATGTGGACAACCTGAAAGTAGATGCATTCACAGATGACGGAAGAAACCTGAAGATGGACTGTGCGCAACTGGTAATGCCAAAAGGAGACATAACATGCAAATCAACAATAAATGTGGAACATCAGACATATCCACTAAAAGATGAAAAGGTAGAAGTAATCTATGATTATAAGATTTTCTTAATCCATCAGACAAACATTCCCTCCAATTCAATAGTCATGACAAATATGGACATCGGACAGGAAGTCCTCTTATGCGAATCACATGACCAGACATTTAAGCTGCGTGTAAACATAGCCACACATGAAGAAATTACAAAAAGATTAACAATACTGAAAGACATAATTAATGATAAGAAAAAAATATCCCAAAAAGAAGGAATATATTTTACATACATTGCCATATTTATCAAGGACGAATATTCAAAAGAGATAATGATAGAAATATCACAATTATTCTCACAAATTAACCAAATTGAACCAGATTTAGAACTTGACATACATCACATCCTTAAAAAAATGATTAAAGAACATTTCAAGGACGAAGAAAACAAATGTAGGGAGCTGTTAACCATGATA
>NZ_JAZRJY010000085.1:0-24665 GCF_045646045.1 Methanobrevibacter sp.
TAAATATGTTTGTTTTTTCATTTTCTTTTGTTGTTCTTATTCTTAAGGCCTCATCTGTATTTGCAAAATCTACAATTGGACTGTTAAAATATATATCTTCTTGAAATTCTTTTTTACTTTTTATAGCACCAAGATTTTCTAACTTTTTTTTCATATCATCAAAATTTTCAATTTTTGCTTTAACTTCAACTTCTATCATGTTAATTTCCCCATTAGTTAATTATTTAAAATTTTTCAAATTTTAATTTTTTTGTTTAATATATTTAAATAAACATAAGTTTATATACTATATAAATAAAATATTTTATTAGTAAAAATTTAATTTTTGTTTTCTTAATTTTTACTTACTACTTTTAAAAACTTAATTGGAGGTTTTAATTTGACCGATGTTGACATTAAAATAGAAAACATTGTAGCTTCCGCAAGCATTGGGAAGGATATTGTCCTGACTGATGTATCCCAAGCTTTAGAAGGTGTTAATTTTAATCGTGAACAGTTTCCAGGATTAGTTTTCAAACTTAAAGATCCTAAAACTGCAGCGTTAATTTTTAGCTCTGGTAAGCTTGTTTGTACTGGAGCAAAATCTATAGATGATTCTAAATTAGCAATCAAAAAAACTGTAGATTTAATGAGGGAAGTTGATACAGAAATTCCTCATGAATTTGAAATTAAAATTCAAAATATTGTGGCATCTGCAAATTTGCAATCCACATTAAATTTAGAAGCAGTAGCTTTAGAACTTGAAGATACTGAATATGAACCAGAACAATTCCCTGGTTTAGTATACAGATTATCTGACCCTAAAGTTGTGCTATTATTGTTTGGTTCTGGTAAAGTTGTTTGTACCGGAGCAAAAACAAAAAGCGACGCTAAATTAGGTGTCGAAAGAGCTTACGATAGATTAAGTGAGCTAGATTTAATATAATTGGTGGTATTATTGATTAAACTTGTAGTATTTGACTTAGATAACGTTATTATTGATGGTGAAGCAATAGATGAGATAGGAAAATTAGCAAATGTTGAAGAGGAAATAGCTGAAATTACTGAAAAAGCTATGCAAGGTGAAATTGACTTTGAAACTTCTATTAAAGAAAGAGTCCAACTTTTAGAAGGAACCTCTATCGAAGAAATCGAAGAACTCGCAGACGAACTTCCGTTAATGGATGGTGCTAGTGAAACTATCGCATGTTTGAAAGAAAAAGATGTTGATGTAGTTATCATCAGTGGTAGTTTTGATGTAGTGGCTGAAAAGGTTAAAGAAAAACTTGGTGTTGACAAAGTCTATACCAATAGTTTCACAGTCGAAGATGGTAAATTAACTGGTGAAGTGACTGGTCCTTTAGTATCTGGTTCTAAATTAGATGTTTTAAAAGACCATGTTGATGATGCAGGTATTTCATTAGATGAAGTAGTTGCAGTTGGAGATGGCGCAAATGACATTTCCATGATTGAATCAGCTGGTTGCGGAATCGCATTCAATGCAAAAGATTCTGTAAAAGAAATAGCTGATATTGTAGTAGATGAAAAAGACTTAACTAAAGTCTTAGATGAAATTCTTAATCAAATAACCACTGACGATACTGAAAACGACGCTGTTGAAAATGAAGAAGCTCCTGCTGAAGAAGTTGAAACCGAAGCTGCTGAAGAGGCTTCTGCTGAAGAAGTTGAAGAAGTAGAAGATGCAGAAGTTGAAGCTGAGGATGCTGAAGAAGCTCCTGCTGAAGAAGTTGAAGAAGTAGAAGATGCTGAAGAACCTCAAGATGAGGAAAAAACTGATGCTAAAAAATCCAAAAACGATCTTCCAAAATCTGAATTTGTTCTTGCTGACACTATGGAAGGTGTAAGAAAACAAAAAGATGAAAAAGAAGCTGAAATAGCTCAAATTGCTGAAGAAAGGGAAGAATTCAATAAAGTAGCTAAAGAACAACGTAAAATCCGTGATGAATTAAATGCATCATTAAAAGAAAATTTAAACAAAGCTATTGAATTCAGAAACCAACGTAATGAAATCAACAAAGAAGTTGAAGAAGCTAAAAAAGCTCGTAACGATGCAAACAATCAGATTAAAAGTTTAGAATGGTCTTCTGGTAAACGTGATAAAGTTAAAATCGAAAATGAAATTAAAAAAATCGATAAAATTATTGAAACTCGCGTTTTAGATATCAAAAAAGAAAACCAACTCGTTAAAAATGCTAACGATTTAAGAAAACAATTAATGGATATCCAAGAAGACGAATCAGTTAAAGAAGAAGCTCAAGAATTAAGAAAATTATCTGAAGAAGAGCACGAAAAAGTTATTACACTTTCCGAACAGGCACAAGCTGCTCACGAAGAAATGTTAACTTACTTCAGAAAAACTGATGATATCAGAACCGCAGCTGATGAAGCACATAAAAATTTCATTGAAGCTCGTAATAATGCTTCTGCAAAACATGAAGAATTTAAATCTGTATTAAGCGATATTCATGTTATTAATAAGAAGTTAGGTTCTGGAAAACCTAGAAAAAGAAGATCTGATAAAAAACCTTCTTCCGGTTCTAACAAAAACCGTGAAGAAAAAGAAAGAGCTGAAGAAATCTTTGAAAAATTCAAACAAGGTGGAAAATTATCTACTGAAGAGCTCTTGCTTTTACAAAAATATAATATAAATTAAATTTTTAATTTATATTTTTTTTACTTTTTTTTAGTTGGTTATATTATGTCTGAAGAGAAAATAGAAACCTGTTTTTTATGTGGTAAAGAATTTGACATGAATAAATCAGAATTGGCTTATTATCGTAATGGTAAATATCCTATTTGTGATTTTTGTGCAGAATTTTATTCTTTTTTCAGAGAAGATTTATAATTTCTACTTAATTTTTTCATATTTAATTTTTAAATTCGCCAATTTTTTTAAAATTATTGTTTAATTTAGTTAGAATAATGTTTACATAATGATTATATTTTTTTAACCAAATTTATAAAATATATTGTCATTTATATTTTTATAAACTTGTTTTAATTGTTTTACCATATTTTGAAGAATATTATAATTTTTCATAAATTTGGGTAAACGTAAAGTTTATATGTCATGAATGTAAATTATATATTACATGATTATTGCGCACCCATATTCGAGTGCAATATACTATAAAAAAAATTTGAGGTGATAAATATGAAATTACATTTTGAAAATAAAATTCATGTAGCACTAATTTCATTAGTAGTTTTCTCACTATTAGTTGGTATAAGTGCTATATCTGCAACTGATGTTAATACAAATAATACTCATGACTCTGGTTTTTTTAATGATGCTACTTTTGTTCATACCAACGATCCAGGCATAATACTCAACAATGGTAGTTTTGTCATGTCTGTGCCATATACTGCAGGTACTGCATACCACTGGGAAGTTAGCCCAGAAACTCATGGTGCGGATGTTAGTTTTGACAAATTTGTTGCAGACCACCCGGACTGTATGGGATCTTCAGGAACCTGTTATTTCAATGTTCACGTAAATAGTGACGATTATTATGTAAAATTAGTTTTAATCGGTCCTAATGGTGAAATTGTAAACCAAATAGATTCCGACATGGTAAACTAATTAAATTAATTGATGGAAACATATAATTTCCATTTAAACTTTTTTTTTTAACTTTGAACTATCACAATATAAATAATCTATATTTAATTTAACTGTAAGTGCTGCTTTTTTTTTATCGGTTACTATAATTTTTAATAATCTCTATGTACAAAGATTAATACAAAAAATATAAGATGATATTATGGGTGAAGAAATAGTATTTAAACCTATTGGATATATTAAGTCTCCGTATGAAGATGCCGGGAATATGCCAAAATCTCCTAGAGAATCTATGGATGTTGATGCAGAAATGGTTATCAATGAAGAATTCTTGGAAAGCATGTCCAGTATGGAAGTTGGTGAAGAGTATATGGTTTTATTTTATTTCCACAAATCAAAAGGATTTAAGCAAAGAGTTCCTTTCATGGGAAATGGCCCGATAAAGGGACTATTTTCAACTCATGCACCAAATAGGCCAAATCCTATTGGTGTTTCCACAATTAAAATAAAATCGATTGATGGCAATGTCATTAAATTTAATGGGGTTGACATGTTAAACGGCACTCCGGTACTGGATATTAAAGACGTTCTATAATTTATTTTTCTTATTTAACATGTTTAATTCATTTAATGCTCAAATAAACTGAAATATTCTTGTATATTATTAAAAATAATTAATTTTCTATTTTTAGGGTGTTTAATCATACTTATAATTTATTGGTCATATTATTTTTTCATAGAAATTTTTATATATGATAATGTATTCTATATTTTATCTATATTGAGAAAATGTGTGAGGTAATTGTTAGAATGCATGAAGTAATTATTTGTGAGAAACCTAGTTCTGCTGAAAAAATAGCAAAAGCTTTATCTTCAAAGGCTAAAAAGAATTTTTATAATAAAAAAATTAAATACTGGACTTTAAACAGGGATTCTAAAGATATCACTGTTTTATCTGGTGTTGGTCATTTGTACTCTTTAATTCCAAATACTTCAAAAAGCAGCATTTCATTTAATTTGCACTGGGCACCGGCATATGAAGTAAATAAAAAAGCTAGTGGTTATACTAGGGATTATGTTAGGGCTATCCAAAAATTTGGAAAAGGTGCCGATTCTTATGTTCATGCTTGCGATTATGATGTTGAAGGTACTTTGATTGGGTATAATGCTTTAAAATATGCCTGTGGTCAAGATTCTTTATCAAAAGCATCTCGTATGAAATTTTCTACTTTGACTAAAAAAGATATTATTGAAGCATATGATAATAAAATAAAAATTGATATGCATCAGGTAGACAATGGTATTGCTCGTCATATCCTGGATTATTATTTTGGTATGAATATTTCAATTGCATTATCAAATGCAGTTCGCAAATCTAAAAAACGATTTTTAAAATTATCTGTTGGTCGTGTTCAGACACCTACATTATCCATTTTGGTAGATCGTGAAAAAGAAATTGAAGAATTTGTGCCGGAACCATATTGGGTTATTAAAGCTATTCTTGATTTTGAAGACATTGAAATCAAACATGTTGACGGGAATATTTTTGACCGTGAAAGAGCTGAAGAGATTTTTAATAAATGTCAGGACAAAGATGCAACTGTTGACAACATTGAGCTTTCCAATTCAAAAACCAGGCCTCCGGTTCCATTTAATTTAGGAGGTTTACAGTCTGAAGCTTACAATGTATTTGGTTTTACTCCTAAAAGAACTCAGGTTATTGCTCAAAATCTTTACAGTTCAGGTTATACGTCCTATCCACGTACTTCATCTCAAAAATTACCTGAAAGTTTAGATTTCCCATCTATTTTTAAACAATTATCTAAGGACAAGGATTATTCAAAACATATTTCTCAATTACCTTCTAAATTAAAACCTAATAATGGTAAAAAGGATGATGAAGCACACCCTGCTATCCACCCTACTGGAATTTTACCTTCTCGTTTGTCTAAAGATGAACAGAAGATTTATGATTTGATTGTTTATAGATTCATTGCAGTATTTTTCGAAGCTGCTGAATTTGAATCCATGAACACTACTTTGGATATTGAAGGAGAAAAATTCCGCTTTAAACGCAGAAGAGTTACTCATAAGGGATGGATGGAACATTATCCATTTAGAAAAATTGATAATGATAAGTTCCCTGAAATTAAAGAAGGCGACACTATGAGTGTTAAGGAACTTATTTCTGATGAAAAAGAAACTAAACCTCCTGCACGTTATAACCAGGCTTCTTTAATTAAGGAATTGGAAAAAAGAGAACTCGGTACTAAAGCAACTCGTGCAGATATCATTGATAAGTTATATGATCGTAAATATATAGATGGAAATAAAATTTCTGTTAATCAGTTGGGTATGAATCTTATTGATACATTAGGCAGCTATTGTAATAATCTAACCAGTGAAGAATTAACTAGGGATTTGGAAGAAAAGTTAGATGGTATCAATAAAGAAATAACAACCAGAAAAAGCGTAATAGATGAAGGAGAAAAAGACGTTAAAGAAATTTTAGTTGACATTGATAAAAACACCGATGAAATTGGTTCTAAACTTTATGATGCCTATCAGGAAAGTAATATTGTCGGTAAATGTAAATGCGGTGGAAATCTCATTAAAAGATACTCTCCTAAAAATAAAAGCTATTTTGTAGGTTGTTCAAATTATCCTGATTGTAATAACACTTATTCAATTCCAAAAGGTGCACGTTTCTTAAAGAAAACATGTGACAAATGCGGTTTGCCTATAATTTCCTTTGGCAGTAAACCGCCTAAACATGCATGTCTTGATTCTAATTGTGGTAAAGAACATCTTGAACCAATGCAGATTGAAGTCGTTGGCAAATGTCCGGAGTGTGGAAAAGATTTGATTAAACGTTCTGGACGTTATGGTGATTTTGTTGGTTGTAAAGGTTTTCCTAGATGCAGATTTACCTGTGCATTGGATGAACTTAAATACAAACTTAAAAAATAATATTTGAAAAATTGATTTTTTTCAATATTTTCTTATTTTTCATATTATAGCTTTAAATACAAAATATTTAATAATGTTAAACATTATATCTATTCTTAATAAAAATATGTTCCATTATATGTGGTTTATATTTTTATCTAAATGCGATATAAATTAATTCTTCGAATTAAATTGCATTGTTTATCAATATAACTAAATGTAATATTTAGTTTAGAGATTATGAACCTAAAACATGGGTATGTTTAATAATCTTATGTCCATGTATAATCTAAGAATATAATAATATTATGTTATAGTTCAATTACTCTTATAATTAATTTAAATTTAAAAAACTGAAATAGAGGATTTTAATGAATAGAGATACAATAATAACAGTAGCTAAATCTGTAATCATTATATTGATTCTTTTAGCTGTTGTTTTTGCATTAAGAGCTCCTGCAGCTGATCTCAATTTACTTCCTAATGAAATAAAAGGAAATTATGTTGATTCTACTGGTCTTCCTTATTTTAGTGAAATGGATTCATATTATAACTTAAGGTTAACCGAGAATTATGTAGATCATGGTTTTGTAGGAGATATAAAATACGATAATGGTACGCAGATGGATATGCATAGGTATGCCCCCGACGGTAATGTAATAAATTATGAGCTGGGTATTGTATATTTGACGTCGTTCCTTCATGATATGGTAAATCAATTCGTCGGATCTCATGATATTAGGGAAGTTGCATTTTGGACCGGTGCAGTTATTGCATCATTAGCGGTCATTCCTGCATTTATTTTTGCTCGGAGATTAACTAATGATTATGGGGCTATTGCTGCTACATTAATTATAGTTTTAGCCCCGAACTACTTTGCGCACACTTTCCCAGGATTTTTCGATACAGATATGTTCTATTACATATTCTCGCTATTCTTCATATTTTTCTTTGTTGAGTGTTTGCGGACGAAAAATATTGCTTTAAAAATAATTTATGCAATCTTGTCTATTATTTCAATAGGACTTTTCTCCATATCCTGGACAGGTTATATCTTTTACGTCGGTTTAATGGGTATATTTGGAGTTGTTTATTTAATTGCATGTTATGTATTTGATATTGGTGATGATACAGATAGAAATAAATATTCCAATAAACTGTTATGGTTTATTCGTCAAAAAGAATTTTTATCTATTATTTTATTGATTGTTATTGGTGCTATTGGAATTACTATATTTAGAGGTTTTGATACCACTGTAGGAATATTTGGTAGTTTACTTAACTTGCTTTCATTGCAATCTGCTGCTAGGGTTGTTGGTGGTTTCCCTAACGTACTTATTTCTGTAGCAGAGATGCAGATGCCAAATATGCTTGGTGCAGGTATGGCTTCCCCATTCTTGGCCAATACGAACGGTGTTGTAAACGGTATCGGTGGAATATCCGTATTGTTTGCTGGTTTAATAGTATTATACATTTTAATTTCAAGAGTATTTAAACTTAGAAAAATTAATACTTCCAGAGGAGATTCCAAATCAAAACCAAGTAAAGGTAAAAGAGTTTCAGCCGCTCAAAAAATTGATGAAGGTAATAGATTTAAAATATCTCTTGGTGAATTAAATCTCTCAGGTAAATCTGTGGATGAAATTGCTGAAACTAAACGTTTAACTGTTTTATATACTTGTTTATTTGTAGTTTGGACTTTAATTACTATTTTAGCTGTAACTAGAGGTTCAAGATTTATTACTACTATTGTTTTACCTTTCGGATTAATGACTGGTATCTTTATAGGATTTGTATCAGATTATCTTAAAAATAAATTGGATAATGATAACTGGTTAACAGTAATTGTGGTTCTTTGTACTTTCCTTGTTGCTGTTCCACTAGCAGTGATTAATTTTATGTGGGGTATAATAGCATTTATTGTATTATTAGCTATTGGTTTAGCTTCAATTTATCTTTTAAAACAGAAAAAATCTGCTGACTCTACTAACATTCCTATTAAGAAATACATTGCTGTTGCACTTGTAGTTCTTGCATTGGTAACACCTTCTGTTTGTGGTGCTTACATGACATCAAACAATGTAGTTCCAGGTACAAGCGATCCAATGTGGAATGCAATGGTTTGGATTAATCAAAATACTGATAATGATACTGTAATTACATCCTGGTGGGACTTCGGTTACCTCTTCGAGATTGCTGCAGATAGGCAAGTAACTTTCGATGGGGGTTCTCAGTCAGGGGACCGTGCTTACTGGCTGGGTCAGGCGATGACGACGAGTAATCTAGATTACTCTGCAGCTATTTTCAGAATGCTGGATAGTTCAGGTACAAAACCTCAACAGGATTTATACAATGTTACTGGAGATTATGGTAAAACAACAGAGATTCTTAAAGAAATTTTACCTATGGATTCTCAAAATGCTAAAAAGACATTAGTTGACAAATATCACTTAACTGATGAACAGGCAACAAAAGTTGTTGATGGTACTCACCCTGCAAATCCACGTCCTGTAATATTTGTTGCAAGTTCAGATATGCTTCAAAAAGCTGGTTGGTGGAGTTACTTCGGTGACTGGAACTTTACAAACCAAAGTGCTCAAAACTATAATTACTATGTGCCTACTGACCAGGTAGTTGTTGAACCTAATTCCGTTGGTAAACTGAAATTACTCAATTCATCAGGTTTACTTGTTAATGCTGTTATTCAAAGAGGAGAGGGTAATAACTCAACTACTGCATATACTGAAGCATTATCCACATACAATAATAGTGAAATTATCCTTAATGGTACTCCATACAATCCATTGAATATTTCCAATATAATGGTTATTGAAAATGGATATCTGGTTAAAAATGAATCTGTTGGAGATGTTAAAAATGCGAATTACACATTATTCTTAATGGGTGAGAACAATACATACACTCCAATATTAATCCATAATAAACTGGCTAATTCCATGTTCACACAATTATACCTATTGGGTGGTGCAAACCAAGATGTATATACTATGGTTCACATGGAAAATGGTGTATCTTTATGGAAGATAAACTTTGATAAGATTGGTGGAGGAAATTCTCCTACCAACACAACAAACAATACAAATCGTAAATAGGTTAGGATTAAACTCCTAATCTCTTTTTTTATATTTTATATATGGTGATTTAATGGGTATTGAAGATAAAATAAAGGATATTGAAGAAGAAATTCAAAAGACTCCCTACAATAAAGCAACTTCTCACCATATTGGGAAATTAAAAGCTAAACTTTCAAGATTAAAAGAGGAATCTCTCCAGCGTAGCAGTTCCGGTCATAAAGGCCAAGGATTTCACATGAAGAAAACTGGAGATGCAACCGTTGTACTTGTCGGATTTCCGTCTGTTGGTAAATCTACATTATTGAATGAAATAACAAATGCAGAAAGTAAAGTTGGTGCTTATCAGTTTACAACTTTAGATATCGTTCCCGGAGTTATGGAACATAAAAATGCAAAAATACAAGTTTTTGATATTCCTGGAATTATTACTGGTGCAAGCAGTGGTAAAGGAAGAGGTAAAGAGATATTGTCCGTTGCTAGAACTGCGGATTTAATTTTAGTTGTTCTTGATACTTTAAATCCACAACATTTGAATGTTATTTTAACTGAACTAAGAAATATTGGTATAAGACCAAATGAACATCCGCCTGATGTAACTGTTAACAGAAAAAAACTTGGTGGTGTTAAAGTCTCTTCAACATGTCCTTTAACTCATTTGGATGAAAAAACTATACGATCCATTATTAATGAGTATGGAATGCATAATGCAGATGTTTTATTTAGGGATGATGTAACAATTGACCAGTTCATTGATGTACTGGACAGAAATAAGTCTTATGTTCCAATGTTAATCTTATTAAACAAAGTTGATTTGGTAGATGAAAACTACTTGGAAGAACTTAAAAATTATATTCCTGATTTTATTCCGATTTCTGCTGATAAAAAAACTAATATTGATGAATTGAAAGATTTAATATTTGATAATTTGGATTTGGTTCGAGTTTATTTAAAACCCCAAGGTAAAAAAGCAGATATGGAAGACCCATTAGTTATTAAGAAAGGATCCACTGTTATTGATGCATGTGGAAAATTACATAGAGAATTTGTTAAAAACTTCCGTCATGCTAAAGTTTGGGGAACTTCCGTCAAATTCCCTGGTCAGAAAGTTGGGCCTGATCATGTTCTTGAAGATGAAGATGTTTTAAGAATTATCTTAAAAAAATAGATTATTATGTCCAATATTATTTTTATTAGTGGCACTCCATGTACTGGAAAAACTACTGTTAGTGAAAAATTATCGCAAGAATTAAATTGGGAATTAGTTAAAATCAATGATTTAGCTGTTTCTAACAATTTAGTTTTAGGTATTGATGAGGATAAGGGCTATAAAATTATTGATATTGATGCCTTGGATAAAACTCTTGGAGATATTATTTCATCATCTGAAAATCTGATTGTTGAAGGCCATTTAAGTCACTTGTGCTGCGGTGCCGATAAATTAATTATCCTGAGATGCAGGCCTGAAATTCTTGAAAAAAGATTGGATTCAAGAAAATATTCTGATGCTAAAATTCATGAAAACTTGGAAGCTGAAGCTTTAGGTGTTTGTTCTGCTGAAAGTTTAGAAATTTATGAAAATAATGTTTTTGAATTGGATGTCAGTGATTTAAGCATAAATGATGCTGTATCTATACTTTTGGATTTCATTAGTGGCAAAAAGGAATTGACTTTTGGTGAAATTGACTTCATGGATTGGTTACTCATACATCAATAGATTTAATTTTATTTTTTTTATTTGATGATTTTATTTAATTAATTACATGTTAATTTTTAGCAATACTTTATTGATTTTTCATTAAAAATATTTGGTCTATTTTTCATTTAATGTCAGTTATTTTTCTTCGGATTTATCGTTATTTTCTCTGATTTTTTGATATATGCATAACATTTATTAATGGTAAAAATCATATTTATTTTTAATATTCATGTTAACCTAAGGTTATCATTTAACTATGGTTTTTGTTTTAATTTGCGCAAATCATTTTAATTCAATTTTTGAATATTATATCCGACAATTAAGGAGGATATTTTTGAGTAGAGGAAAAAGACCTAAATGGATGATTGAAATAGCTATTGAAAGAATGAACATCCTTTTTGAGCGTGCTGAGATGGAATTCATCACCCATCCTGAACGGTCCCATAGGTATGTTGAATTAGCTAGAAAATTATCTACTAAATATAATACTAAAATTCCAGATAAATGGTCTAGAAGATATTGTAAAAAATGTGGTAAGTTCCTTTACTATGGTCATAATTCATCCGTCCGGCTCGTTGACGAGAAAGTTAACATTTTTTGTGGAGAATGTGGCCATGTTATGAGAATTCCTTATAATAAGGAAAAGAAAAATAAAAGGAGAGCTAAATATGAGTCAATCAAAAAAAGAAATGATGAATAGAGCTCTTTCCGCGATGACAATTAATATTGGTAAAAGTGGCGTTAATGATAATGTTATTGAAGAAATCAAACGTCAACTAAAAGCTAATGAGATTGTCAAACTTAAATTTGCAAAAAATATCGCTAAAGATAAAGATACTTATATTGCAGAAATTGTCGAAAAAACTCGATGTAAATTAATCGATGTTAGAGGACATGTTGCTGTAATTTACAAAAAGAAGCCTTAAAAATTACTTAAATTTAGAGTTACAGGCCCTATTTTTTAGGTCTTAAATTTACAGTGGATTAAGAGGACAATTATTTAATAAAATATTGGAGAATTAATATGACTACTGTATTTGATGTACCTGCAGATTTATTAATTAAAAAAGTCGCAGAAGAATTTAAAGATAATGATAAAATCAATTCCCCTGCATGGTCCAATTTTGTTAAAACTGGTGTTCACAAAGAAAGAAAACCAGAAAATGCTGATTGGTGGTATGTAAGATGCGCTTCTATCATTAGAAGAGTATACATGGATGGACCTGTTGGAGTAATGAGTTTAAGAACTTTCTACGGTGGTAAAAAAGACCGTGGTGTAACTCCTGAAGTATTTAGAAAAGGTAGTGGAGCTATTATTAGAAATGCTCTTCACCAATTAGAGGATGCAGGTTTTGTTGAAAAAGTTGAAGGCGGAAGAGTTGTTTCCCCTCAAGGAAGATCTTTTTTAGATAAAACCGCTGGTGAAATCATTAAAGATATTCCTGAACTTGCAAAATTCGATAATCAATCTGGATCTGGAAATAGTTTACATTCTACTTTTATTAGTAAGTTAACTTCATCTATAGAAAATAATTCTGAAATAGATGATGCTGATAAAGAAAAATACCTTGATGTAGTTTCAAAAATAGATGAAGGACATGAGTATTTATCAAATGCAATTAAAGAGTTTAGTGATGACATTAAAGAAAGACATTCTGATGATGTATTCGGATCCTTATCTTCATTACAAAAAGAAGATTTAGGTGAAGCTATAGACTCACTTATTACCTCTTTAAGGAGAAAACATTAGGTTATATTCTAAA
Organism: Methanobrevibacter sp.; assembly: GCF_045646045.1. Taxonomy (GTDB): domain Archaea; phylum Methanobacteriota; class Methanobacteria; order Methanobacteriales; family Methanobacteriaceae; genus Methanocatella. The sequence continues at coordinate 13,066 of NZ_JAZRJY010000085.1, forward strand.
CTTGCAAAATACTATTAATTATTAATGGAGAGTTTGATATGAGCGATCTTGATGAAATTCGTCAAAAAAGAATGGCTGAGTTACAGGCTCAGCAAGCTGCTGCACAGCAACAGGCACAACAGCAACAGGCTGTTCAACAACAAATGCAACAGCAGGAAGCACAAGCACAATTTGAAGCTCAGAAAAAGCAAATTTTGGGTCAGATAATGACTCCTGAAGCTCGTAATAGGTTAGCTAATCTTAAATTAACTAAACCAGAGCTTGTTAATCAAATTGAAATTCAATTAATTCAATCTGCTCAGGCCGGTAGTTTAAGAGGAAAAGTAACTGATGAACAACTTAAAGTGCTTTTAAGACAAATTGCTGGTCAAAAAAGGGAGATTAAAATTACAAGGAAATAGTGTCTATGAAAGCGGCTGTATTGTATAGTGGTGGTAAAGATTCATCTTTTATGGCTGTCATGCTTAAAAGATTAGGTCTTGATGTAGAATTATGCACTGCAAACTTTGGTGTCTATGATTCTTATATTCCTGCCAGCAAATCCGCAAATTCATTAGGTTTTAATCATAAAGTATTGGATTTGGATTTGGATATTTTAGATAAAACCTGTGACATGATTATGGATGATGGATTTCCTAATGATGGGATAAAATTCATTCATGAAAGCGTTATTGAAGAAGTTGCTGATAAATACGATATTATTGCCGACGGTACAAGAAGGGATGACAGGACTCCAAAACTTAATGTCAATCAAATAAAAAGTCTTGAAGATAGGAAAAATGTTCAATACATTAATTTGGATAGTTTTGGTCACAAATCTATTAAATTAATAACATCCAATCTTTTCGAAATATCTCATGAAAAAAGCAACAAGGATAACAGCTCTGATTATGAGGTTGAAATAAGGACTTTGATTGATGAGAAAGGAGGAAATTCTTTAGATATTTTTCCGGAACATTATCAAACTCGAGTTATAGGATATAAAAAATAATTATACTTTATTCACAGGTGAAAAAATGAGTAGAAATAAACCATTAGCTAAAAAATTAAGAATGGCAAAAGCAAACAAACAAAATAGGAGAATTCCAATCTGGGCTTATGCTAAAACTAATCGTAAACTTAGATACAGACCTAAACCTAGACATTGGAGAAGAAACAGCCTTAAATTATAGGGGGATTTATCATGGAAAGAGTTTACACTATTCCACTTAGAAACGTAAAAAACGTTAAAAGAACTATCCGTGCTCCTAGAGCTATTAGGGAAGTTAAAAATTTCTTAACCAAACACATGAAAGCTGAAGAAGTTAAACTTGATGAGTCAATCAATCATGTAATTTGGGCAAGAGGTATTCAAAAAATACCTTCTAAAATTACTGTTAAAGCAGTTAAAGATGATGATGGTGTTGTAGAAGCTACTTTAGCAGAATAGCTATTGTACCTTTTTCAAATACTTAATATGTGAGGTGACAATATGTTGAGAAGAATCGATATTGTTGGAAATCCAAATGTTGGAGTTTTCATTCAAGCAACTGATGACTATGTTATTGTTCCTTATAATTTAATTGATGAGAAAGTTAAATTAGTTGAGGAAATATTGGAAGTCCCTGCTGTGAAATCTTCTGTTTCTGGAAGTAGCCTTATTGGATCTTTATCTGTAGCTAATTCAAAAGGTATTGTTGTTTCCCCACACGTTTTAGATAGAGAAGTTGAACAATTCGAAGAATTGGGTCTTGAAGTAGCAGCTATTCCGGGCACTTATACTGCCGTTGGAAATATTGTCGCAGCTAATGATAATGGTGCTATTGTAAGTCCTTTTTTATCTGAAGATGCTATTAATACAATAGAATCTACTTTGGATGTTAATGTTGAAGCTACTTCTATGGTTGGAAGTGATATTATTGGATCATTAATATCCGTAACTAATAAAGGGTTTTTAATTAGCAGCACTGCTGTTGAAAGCGAAGTTGACTTTTCTCGTAAAGTATTTGGTGTTGAAGGAGATGTAGGTACTGTTGGAAGAGGAATTTCTTTAGTTGGAGCATGTTCCATTGCTAATTCAAATGGAGCTATTGTTGCTAAAGACAGTACTGGTCCTGAAATGGCTAGAGTTGAAGAAGCATTAGGCTTTTTAGATGATTTATAATTATTATCTGAGGGATTAATATGATAACTAAAATTTACAGAGTTAAAGGTACTTTTGTAATGGGCGATGAGTTTCATAAATTTGTAAAAGAATATAAAGCTACCAGTGAAGCTGATATTGAAGAAAAAATTTATGAACGTTTCGGAAGCAAACACGGTATTAACAGAAATCAAATTAAAATTTCTGAAATCACTGAAATTGCTCCTGAAGAAGTTGTTGACCCAATTGTAAAAGAAATTTTATAATTGCACTTTGCGAGGTGTTATTATGGAAGATCAGCAAAAATTAAACGAACTCATTAATGAAATTAATGCATATAACCAGCAAGGTGATTTAATTCGCCAACAAATTGAATTAATTCAAGCTTCTATATCTGAGGTTGATGCATTATCCAACACTTTAGATGATTTAAATGGTGAAAAAGCTGTTGAAGCTTTTGTTCCTGTAGGTGCTGGTTCTTTCATTAAAGGGGAACTTAAAGACACTGATGAAATTATTATAAGTATTGGTGCAGGATTCGCTATTAAAAAAGATGCTGAAGGCGCTAAAAAAATTATTGCTGGGCAGAAAAAAGATTTGGAAGATAGTTTAGATAAAATGTTAGCTAATTTACAGCAAGTAACTGATATTATAGCTACTCTTCAAGGTCAAGCTCAACAAATTCAGGCTGCAGCTCAAGGTGGCGTAACCGGTTATTAATTACTTATAACTTTTTTTATTTTTTTTATTTCTATTAACTTATTTTTTTAAAAATTTATATTTTTTCTCATAATTTTAATAAGATTTTTTAGTAATTTATTTTTATCACTTCATATAGAGTAATTTATTGTGGGGTGTTAAAATTAAATATCATTCAAAAATTTTTATTTTTATCATATTGATATTATTTTTGTCAGGTATTTCTATTGTTTCAGCTGATGATTCAATAAATGTAACGGATAGTGAAATACCGGCGGGAGAAAATGTGGGATATGTAGAACAATATGCAGACGGTTCTTTAAAACTTGATGATGGTCAGACTGCTGATGATTTAATTAATTTAAGTGAATGCAGTTCTATTGTTCTTCATGTAAGTGATAATGAAGGTGTTATCTCTGTTAGACGTGATTCTACTGATTCTGCTGATGTTATAGTTGAAAGTGGTAATTGGGGGAATATTCAATATTTAAAGCAATATAAAGATGATGGATATGGTTATTTTGCACATGCAATTGTAACCTCAAATGGTTGGCTTATTGGTAATGGCGGTATAACTGATGGGTCTGTATTTAGACAAATTGAGAGCATAGCTTCTGAAATGGTTGTTAATAATCAAATTACTGACAGTTATCTTTCAAGAATTTATAGTATCCTGTCAGGTTATTCTTTAGGCCATTTTGTTATTAAGTCTAGTGATGGAACTTACGGTGTAGTTTTTAATAATTTATATCATGTTTCTAAATTACTGCCTGGTCAGTATGTTGTATGTCCAAATGTTTATTCAATGTCTCAGAAAAGTAACTTTAATACTGGTGCAAATCCTGTTGATGAAAGTATTAGAATAGACTATTCAGATGCTTATGGTGTTAACAGAAGAAATGTAATGACATATCATTGGAAACTTACTACCTCTCCTAATGGGTTGTCTTATTCAGTAGATTCTTATGCATCAAATGATAATGGTGCGGGTGTTGGTCGTTCAACAGCTTCTTTATCAGATAATGTTTATTATTTCGGCCAATATTATTCCAGATATTCTATTCCAACAACATTGGATAAATTGTATTTGGGAACTCATGTTTTCGATAATACTATTAATGTTTTCCAATTATTGACTCCTATTAGTTCAGCTCTTGTCGGAGAGAATATCGAGTTAAGATATAAGGTTAGTTATATTCCTCATTCAAATCCTATAGTTCAGTTTGCTATTCCGCAGGGATTTGATTTAAACAGTGCAAGTGTTTCTAAAGGAAATTATGTATTTACTGACGGTGTTGTAGTCTGGTATTTAAATGATTGTGATAGTGACAATTACATTACTCTTTCACTTAAGGCAGTTAAATCCGGTCAATTTGATTTGGTTTATTCACTGGATAACAATTTTGTCAATTCCAATAAATTGTATGCTAATGCTTATGGTGCTGTAATTTCTGCTAATAATATAAGTAAATATTATAAAGGGCCTGAAAAATTAAACGTTTATCTAAAGGATGTGGAAAATAATCCGATTGTTGGTGAAAAGATTATTGTCCGTATTAATGGTGTTGATTATGAAAGAACTGCTGATGACAATGGGATTGCTTCAATTGCCATCAATTTGATTCCTGGAGATTATAATGTCGACATAACATATAACGGCCGTTTCGGTCAAAATGCTACAGTAGCTAATGTTAAAGTTTTTAAAACTATCGAGGGTAATGACATTGTTAAAATGTTTAGAAATGACACTCAATATTATGCTAAATTTATTGACGTGTCAGGTAATCCTTTAGCTAATGCGGATGTACAATTTAATATTAATGGTGTATTTTACACCCGTCAGACTAATCAGAATGGTGAAGCCAAATTAAACATTAATTTGAATCCTGGAGAATATATATTAACAGCCATTAATCCGGTTAATGGGGATCAGTATTCTAATACTGTTAAAGTTTTATCTATTTTAGTTGAAGGGCATGATTTAACTAAGTATTATAGAAATGCAACTCCTTATTCAATTAAGGTATTGGACGCTGTTGGTAATGCTTTAGCTAATGTGGATGTAGAATTTAATATTAATGGCGTATTTTATACAAGAGCTACTGATAGTTCAGGTTATTCAAATCTTAATATAAATTTACTGCCTGGAGAATATATTATCACCGCCATGTATAATGGTTTGGCATCTTCAAATAATATTAAAGTCCTTCCTGTACTGTTTGCAAATGATACTGTTGGTAACACAAATGATAGTAATTTTGCTGCAAAATTAATTGATGGACAGGGTGCTCCTTATGCAAATCAAAGCATTGATTTTACAATTGATGATGTGGTGTATTCTAATGTAACTGATGATAATGGTATTGCCAAATTATCTGTTAATTTAGAAGAAGGTGAATATACAGTATTTTCTTCATATAATGAACTTTATATTAAGAATAAACTTATAATTAAAGACGAAGTTTATTAACTTCTCTTTTTTTTAAATATTTATATGATGATGTAATAAATATATAACAATGGGAGGTTTTATTATTAAGAAAATTTTTTTCTTTTTTCTAATAGTGTTATTGTTTTCAAGCATGTCTTTGGTTTGTGCTGAAGAAAATAATACTGATACTATTTTGGAAGATGTAAATATTGATGCAAATGATGTATCTTTATATTATAAAAATGGAACACGTCTTAATGTAGAATTATCGGATGCAAATAATAATCCTTTATCCAACCAAAGCATAGTATTTAATATTAATGGTATTGATTATACAAGAAATACTGATGATGGGGGAAGTGCTTCAATAGCCATTAATTTGGTTCCTGGAAGTTATTTAACTAATATTCGATTTTTAGGAAATGATAATTATTTGCCTGCGAATAAAACAGTTAATATTAATGTTTTATCTACAATTGAAGGTAATAATTTAGTTAAGTATTATAAAAATGCTTCTCAGTATTATGCTACATTTTTAGATGGTTCTGGAGAAGTTTTAGATTTTGAAGATGTTATATTTAATATTAATGGTGTATTTTACACCCGTCAGACTGATCAAAATGGTGTAGCAAAATTAAACATTAATCTAAACTCTGGAAATTATATTATTACTGCATATAATCCTAGAGATGGTTTATCTTATGCAAATTATATTAGGGTACTTCCTACAATTAATGGAAGCGATTTGGTTAAAATTTTTAGAGATAATCATCAATACTGGGTAACTGTCAGAGATTTTAAAGGTAATCTATTATCTTATAAGGATGTTGAATTTAATGTTAATGGTGTTTTCTATAATCGTCTGAGTGAAAGAACTGGAAATGCTAAACTCAATATAAATCTGAATGCAGGAAAATATATAATAACGGCATATAACAAAATTACCGGCGAACAAATGGCCAATACTATTGTAGTTTATCCAGATTCTCCTACAACATTAAATACAAAAAATTATGTTTTTAAAGAAAACGATGATGACACGATAGAAGCAACATTAACCAATCAACTAAATTATGGTGTTGCGGGAGAAACCATTGATTTAACTATAGGTAATAAAAAATATTCTGCTGTAACTGATGATTTTGGTGTTGCTACTTTTGGTTTGAATTTGAATCAAGGTAATTATTCATTAACATTCAATCATAATGCTAGTTCAATTTACGGTGCTTCATCTGTAAAGTCCACTGTAGAAACTTATGATGGAATTAAAGTAACAACTAGGTGTTATGATGAGATGTTTTTTGAAAATGCTACTTATTCAGTAAACTTGTATGATGAAAACAATAAAGAATTTTCAAATCAGACTGTTTATATGCAGGTAGGCTCTAACTTGTATTCTGCCGTAACTGATGATGATGGTGTTGCCAGATTTGATATTGATGCGGATCCGGGTGTTTATAATGCTAAAATATTTTTCAATAAAACAGGATATAAATTTAACAAAGAATTTCGTGAACTTATAATACTTGAAAATACATGGACTACATTAATTCCATTAACTTCTAATGTTAAAGAGGGAATTGGTGAAAAATTTGGCGTTAGATTATCTGTTGATTCTGTTTATAATTTGCCTAATAAAGAAGTGATTTTTGAAATTAATGGAAAGAATTATACAAGAATAACTGATGATGATGGTGTTGCATATTTAACCATTAATTTAAAGGCAGGCACATATCCTGTCTCTTACTATTATTATGGTGATGATTTCTTTGTTGGAAATTTCAATTCTTCAGTATTAACTGTAATTCCAAGAGTTCCAACCAAATTAACAGCTCTTTCAGGTTCAACTATCCATAAGAATTCTGGTGTTACATATGATATTGAGTTAAGATCTGATAATCCTTTATGTTATAAAGAAGTTACTGTAAAAATAGGTTCAAAAACATTTACTCAAAATACCGATGGAAATGGAGTCATTCATTTAGATATAAGTGCCTTTGATGAAGGAACATATACTGTGGAATATTCATTTGCGGGAGATAGTATTTATGAACCCTCTGCAGGTTCTGTAAATTTTGAAATAACTCCTCAAATTCCTTATGGCTTTGGATACTGGGTAAGATATTCAGACATGTATGATTTGAATCTGGCCAGTCTGGCTTCTCTAGGAACAAATAATGTATTTTTACACTGTTATGCATTTACTGCCTATGGTGAAAGCAATGTGGCTTCATGGATTAGACAAGCAAGCAGCTATGGAATAAATGTACATATTTGGATGCAAGTAGCTTATGATGGAAGTTGGAATGCTATTTCTAATAAGGACGGTTCATACAACTATGGTCTTATCAATTCAAAAGTAAATGAAGCTAAATACTATGCAAGCATTCCTGGTGTTGCTGGTGTCCACTTTGATTATTTAAGATTTGGAGGAACCGCATATAAATTCCCAAAAGCTGCTGAATCCATTAATTACTTTGTAAAAACTGCTGTTTCTGCAGTCAAATCAGTCAATCCAAATTGTCTTGTATCTGCAGCTTTAATGCCTGAACCAAGTAATATGCTTTATTATGATGGTCAGGATTATTCAACATTGACCAAATATCTGGACTTTGTTCTTCCTATGGTTTATAAAGGAAATTACGAACAAAATACTCAATGGATTCAAAGCATTACAAAATGGTTTGTTGATAATTCAAACGGTGCACAGGTCTGGACCGGACTTCAAGCATACAATTCAGATGAAGATGTTACAAGATTATCAGTATCTGAACTGAGTGGTGATGCACAGGCTTCATTAAATGGTGGTGCAAGCGGAGTCGTAATGTTTAGATGGGGTGTAACTAACTTCATAAATTTCAACAATTTAAAAGTTAGATAGGACTATACAATTTTGTATTTTAAAATTAGTTATTAATTTAACTAATTTTTCTTTTTATTTTTTTTCTTAATTAAAATTCCTTTTAAATAGTATAAAAAATATAAATAAGTTATAATTAAACTTTTTAATAAAACTATAAGGTTGGGTTAATTTTGTTTGAATCATTAAAAAAGAAATTATCACGTACGAGTGATAAATTAGAGGAAGAAATCATTGAAGAAGCAAAACAAGAAGACAACCTTCAGGAAGAAGAAGGTCAAAAGCGTTCATTTTTCTCATTTGGTCGTAAAAAAGAAGAAAAAAAAGTTGATGAGTCTAAACAAATAGAATCTGGTGAATCAACAGAAGAAAAACCTAAAGAAGAGAAAAAATCCTGGTTCTGGTCTAGAAGTAAGGATGATGATGAGGAAGAATCTGTTGATGATGATTCTGATGATGAAGTAGGAGAGATTGAGGTTGAAGAGCCTAAGGAAGAGAAGAAATCTCACTTTTGGTCCAGAGGTAAGGATGATGATGAGGATGAATCTGTTGATGATGATTCTGATGATGAAGTAGATGAAATTGAGGTTGAAGAGCCTAAGAAAGAGAAAAAATCTAGGTTCTGGTCCAGAAGTAAGGATGATGATGAGGAAGAATCTGAAGACGAAGATGAAGATAAGGAAGAAGGAAAGTCTCACTTCTGGTCAAGAAACAAAGACAAAGATAAAGATGATTCTCCTGAAGGAAAAGGTGGATTATTCTCTTTTGTCCGTGAAAAGACAATTTCTGAAAAACATGTGGAAGACACATTATGGGAACTTGAAATGGGACTTTTAGAAGGGGATGTTGCAATGGAAGTAGCCACTGCTGTTGTTGATTCTGTAAAAGAAGATCTTGTTGGACGTAAAATTAAAAGAAGTAGTGATATTACAGAATATACTTATGATGCTTTAAGAAATGCAGTTGCGGAAATCATTGATGTTCCGGGTAAATCCATGACCGAAATGATTGAAGAGAAAAAAGCCCAAGGAGAACCTTTGGTAGTAATGTTTGTTGGTATTAATGGAACCGGAAAAACAACTACTATTGGTAAATTGGCAAATTACTATTTGAAAAAAGGTTACACTCCAGTTATAGCCGCTTCAGACACATTCCGTGCAGGAGCTATTGAACAGGTTACTCATCATGCAGATAATGTTGGAGTAAAAATCATAAAACACCAAAAAGGATCAGATCCTGCAGCGGTTGCATATGATGCAGTTGAACATGCAAAGGCTCAGGGAAAAGAATTAGTTTTAATTGACACTGCTGGAAGAATGCAAACTAATACCAATCTTATGGATGAAATGAAAAAAATCAAAAGAGTTTCCAATCCTGATTTGGTTGTTTTCGTCGGAGATGCACTCACTGGTAATGATGCAACTCAACAAGCAGTTAAATTTAATGAAGCTATTGATATTGATGGTGTAATCTTAACTAAAGCTGATGCGGATAGTAAAGGTGGCGCATCATTATCTATTGGTTATGTAATTAAAAAACCAATCATGTTTTTAGGTGTTGGTCAGGGTTATGATGATATTAAAGAGTATGATGCTGAATGGATGCTGAATCAATTGTTTAGTGAGGATGAAGCAGCTATTGAGGAATAATAATGCATTTTAAAAAATTCGCTATTACACTTATTGGTGTTTTAGCGATTCTTATTATAATTGCATCATCTGCAACATTTTTAACCAATAATAATCTGCCGATATCAACACAGGCAAAAGGGGATGTATCACTTGCTGTGGTTGGCGATGTCATGTTTGCACGAAATATGGCTGACGTTTTAAACTTGGATTCATCTCCATTTGAAGGTGTTTCCAATGTATCATCTAATGTTGATTTGTTTATACTTAATTTTGAAAATGCAGCCACATCATCTGAAAATGCAGTAAAGGGTGATGTTCCTCTTAAATGCAGTCCTGAGTATGTGCCCCTTGCAAGAGCGAATAACAATACTGTTGCAACACTGGCAAACAACCATGTATGTGATTATGGCATTGATGGAATGCGTGATACTATTAATAATCTAAACAGCGCAGGAGTGAATACATTAGGTGCCGGTGAAAATGAAACTGATGCTCACAAGCCTGTAACCCAAGTAATCAACGGAAGAAATATCACCCTATTAAATTATATGGATTCAAACAATTTTGCAGAATATGATTATTCGATGCTTCCTTATGCAAACGGATCATCTCCGGGTTATTCTGCATATAGTTCTGAAGTTGCACAAAAACAAATATCTGAGGCCCGCGGAAACGGGTCTGATTTCGTCATTGTTTCAATGCATTATGGAAATGAATATTCAATGTCTCCAAACCAAGACCAGGAAAAAATATCTCATGAATTGATTGATTATGGAGCAGATGTTGTCGTTGGAGCTCATCCTCATGTTCCTCAGGGAATCGAAATGTATCACGGCAAACCAATCTGCTATAGTTTAGGTAACTTCATGTTTGATTTGGGAACGGAGTCTACTTTAAACGATTATATGGTTCGAATAGATTTGGTGAATGATACTGGTAAGTTAACTGTTTATCCGGTTAATATTAATGGATATTTGCCATATTTGATGTCGCCGGATGATGGAAAAGTTTTCCTGCAAGGATTAACTCCGAAATGCAATCAATTAAATATCACAGAAAATGGTACGGGGATTCTGACCTTTAATTTGACTGAAGAAAAATAATCCTCTTTTAATCCTTTTATGATAATGTTTATTTTTATTAGATATCTTTTTTTAGCATTTAAAATGAAAGCAAGTACTTACTTTCGAAAAACTTTATATTTGTACGTTTTTATAATATGACTAATGATGTTTCATTGGAAACTTGTTTTTGAAATTAAATCATGGGGGTAATGTCATGCTCAGAATTGGTCTTGGTGGCGGTGCTGCTGTACCATACTATTAAATAGTATGAAACAATTTTTTTATTTTTTTACAAACTTTTCATCGTATTTTAATAATTAATACTTATTTTTATTTAATATTTAATTTAATGTCTTTTTTTAGTATTTAACGGTGTAAGTGGGTGCTTACATTCGAATTACTTTATATATGCCGGTTTTCATAATAATAATTAGAAAAGTTTGATTAGAAACTTTATGAAATTAGTTTTTAGGAGGAAATGTCATGTTTGGAAGACCTTGGTTCTAAATCGGATGAACTGATATTTAATCTATTATTCTTTTTTTTTTAATATTTGAGGATGTGACACGAAGTCACAACTTTTTTTCTAATTTTAATTGATTTATTTTCCTTTAATTTTATATACTATGAAGTACAATCTTTTATTATAGACATTAATATTTATGGTTGTTTTATTCATGGTTTTAAAAGATGATAATATAAATCAGAGTATGTTGGTCCCGTTGGACTTGCGAAACTTGATTCCTAAAGATCATCCATGTTATTTTATTAAAAATGTGGTTGATTTAATTGA
>NZ_JAZRJY010000086.1:0-5726 GCF_045646045.1 Methanobrevibacter sp.
GGATATTTCTGATTATTTGAATGATGTTTCTGATTTAATTTTAAAATCAATGACAAACAGTATTTATCCGTTTAGGCTGCTTGCAAGAGAATTTAATTTAAATAATAATGTTGTTTTCGAATATAATTATGACTTAAATGACGTATCTGATGTTGGCAATGATATTATCTTTAATGATAATCTCGATACTGTTTCTGAATTTTCATGCATTGTAAATGATTTGGATGATGGCTTTGTTGTTCATGTTAATCATTTGGATAAATATTCATCAGATACTATTGTTCGTTTCTTAAATGCATTTAAAGAAATTTTAATTCAAATTTTGGATAAAGAATATCTTGAAGATATTAATTATATATCCGATGAGGATGCCAAGCTTTTAGATAGCTTTAATGAAACCGAACATCTATTAAATTATAATAATGTTTTGGATGCATTTAACGATAATTTATCTAAAAACCCTAATGATGCACTTGTATCTTTCAATAATCTTTCTTACAGTTATGCTGAAGGTGCTTTCATAGCCCATGAAATTGCTAAAAAATTAACTTCATTGGGCGTTGAGTCTCAGGATTGTGTTGGATTTTTAGTGCCTCGCGGTGAACTGTATCTCTTAAATATTTTAGGTATAATGTCAATTGGTGCTGTTTATGTTCCTTTAGATGATGCTCTTCCTGATGAACGTTTAGACTTTATGCTAAAAGATAGTGATTGTAAAGTTGTTATTGTTAATGATGAAACCAATGATCGTGTAAAAGAGTCATTTGGGGAATTTATTATTTTAAATATTTCAGACATTCTTGGGGATGAAATTAGATTATTATCTAGTTTGCCTGCAGTTCATGGTAATTTGGCTTGTATTTTGTATACTAGTGGTACTACTGGTGTTCCTAAGGGTGTTAAGATTACCGGCAAATCTATTTTAAATCTTTCTCAGTTTTACGTTGATAATTATGATTTAAGTAATGGTGATGTCTATGGGTTATTCTCAACTATTGGTTTTGATGCTGCTTTGTTAGCAACCATGGTTGTTTTATATTCCGGTGCATCTTTATCAATTGTTCCAAATGAAATCAAATTGAATATTAATGCTTTAAATAATTATTTCATTGAAAATAATGTTACTCATACACTCATTACCACCCAAGTGGGCAAGCTCTTTATGGAAAGTGTTGAGGATACTTCCCTTGAGGTTTTACTTGTCGGTGGTGAAAAATTAGGTGAATTTGAAAGCCCTGAAAATTATCTTTTAGTTGATGCATTTGGACCAACAGAAGCTTGTGTATTCATATCTTCCATTAAAAACTCCGATAAAATAGTTTCTTCTTCAGTTGGACCATTAACATATAATACAAAAGCATATATTTTAGATAATGATGGCAGAAGAGTGCCGTGGGGCGCTGTTGGTGAATTATGTCTTGCCGGTTATCAGATTGCTGATGGTTATCTGAACCGTAAAAAAGAAACTAAAGATTCCTTTATTTATAATCCTTTCGATAATCGTGAAGATTATGGGATATTGTATCATACGGGAGATATGGTGCGTTTACTGCCTGATGCTTCTTTGGCTATTGTTGGTCGTCGTGACAGTCAAGTTAAAATCAGAGGAAACCGTGTAGAACTATCAGAGGTTGAATATGTTATTCGTGAATTGGATTATGTGGATGATGTTACAGTTCAAACCATTAAAAATATGGGCAATTATGAATTGGTGGCATATGTTGCGATATCTGATAATGTGGATGAAAAAGCCCTTAAGGATAATGTTCGTGATTATGTTGCAAAATACAAACCTGATTATATGGTTCCTTCTTATGTCATGAAATTAGATAAAATTCCTTTAAACATTAACAGTAAGGTAGATAAAAATGCTTTACCTGAAATTGACTTTACCAGTTTAAAGACTGAATATGATGCACCGACAACCCAAACAGAAAAAGAAATAATACATGTATTTGAAAGTGTATTTAATCAAAAATACATTGGATTAAATGATGACTTTATCAATTTGGGTGGAGATTCTATCACGGCAATTCGCGTAATTTCATTGCTTGAAAGAAAATCAATTTTCTGTACTGCAAGAGATATACTAAATTATAAAACTCCATATCTAATTGCTAAAAATGTAAAAATCACGGATAAAATTTCATATGAATCTACTGTTGGAGAAGTTGATTTACTTCCTATTCAAAGTTATTTCTTTAATCAGATTAATAAAGATGACTTCACCCAGACATTTGTCTTAAAAACTAAAACAGATCTTGATTTAGATATTTTACAAAAGGCATTGGATGAAGTAATCAATACCCATGACATGCTAAGGGCAGTTTATAAATTTGATGATAACTCCAATCCGATTCAAGAAATTTTGCCTTTAAACAATCCGATTTATACGGTAAATGAATATAACATTTCAGATAATTTTGAAGAAAATATTGAGAAAATTCTAATCAAATCAAGCGATTCTATAAATATAAAAAATAAATTGATTGATGTTAATTTGATTCATTATAACGGAGATTCTTATCTTACTTTCGTTATTCATCATTTAATTGTTGATGGTGTAAGTTGGAGCATAATAATCGATGATTTAACACATTATTACTCCAAATTAAAATCCGAAGAAAGATATGATATTATAAGACCATACCCTTATAAAAATTGGGTAAATGATGTTAAATCCTTGGTTTTAGACATCTCTGATGATGAAAAACAATATTGGATTGAACTTAACAGTTTATTGGAAGACACTTTGATTAATGGCGAATCAGAAAGCTTTTCATTTAATGTTGATGCAACCTATGATGCAAATAACATATTTTTGATGTCTGAAGAGGAATATTTAATTTTAGCAATAGCTAGAGCATATAAGAAAACTTACAGACAAAATATAATATTGAATCGTGAGTCACATGGTCGTGACGAGAATATGGCTGATGTAAGTAAAACTGTTGGTTGGTTTACTAGCCAATATCCAATTAAAATTAAAGTAAATGATAAATATGATAATATTTCAATTGTTAAAGACATATATAACGTTAAAACAGCATTGAGTGATGTTGCGAATTTGGGTTTAAACTATGGATCTTTAGTTTTTGATACATTGGAACTTGAGTATAAGCACTGTCCTGTTTCATTTAATTTCTTAAGTAGAGAATTTTCATTTGAAAATGAGTTATTCAAAACATTGAATCTCCCAATCTCTAGTAATGATTATGATATTCATTCAAATGATGATTCTTATGGTATTAACTTCAATATATTTAATATAAAAGATAATTATGTTTTAAGTGGAGATTATGCTAAAAACACATATCTAGGAGATAATTTCGAAAGTTTCGTTGAAAATATCAAGTCTGAATTGGAATTTATTGCTAATTTCTCATTTAAAGATGAAATTGCCTGCAGTTTGTCAGAATCTCAATTGGGAATTTATCTGGATGAAAAAGTTCATGACAAAGAAACTGCCTATTCGGGTCCGGGTATTTTTATTTGTGATGCTAATAAGTCAATCGATGAAATTAAAGAGATTATTCATATTTTAATTGACAAACATCCAATTTTAAAAGGACGTATCTTGGATGATGAAGACATGCCTCTTTTAGTGTGTGACAGTTATCCTTCAATTGAAATTGTTGAAACAAATGATTATGATGAATTGATTAAACCTTTTGATTTAGAAAAGAATTTGGCTCGTTTCTTCATTGTAAATAATAAGGACACTAAGTTTATCTTTTATGATATACATCATATTATCAATGATGCTACTTCACGCACTATTATTAACAGTGAATTAAAGGCTATTTCAAATAATGAATTTGACCGTGATGTTGATTTAGGATTTATTTATGAGAGTGAGGATTCATTTGAAGCTAAATTCAAACCGGAATATGAATCTGCACAGAAATTCTTCAGTGAAGAGTTTGCTGATATCGATGAGGTTCAATCTTTATTAAAGGATATTGGCGGAAATAAAGGTAGTGTGATACTTCCTATTAGAGGTATTCGTGAACAAGTAGAATCTTTTGCTTATGAAAATGATATTACAGTAAGTAATCTTTTGAATGCTGTCTTTGCATACTCATATTCAAGATTTACGGGTAGCGAAAAAGTTTACTTTACATTTACTGAGCATGGCCGTCATGAAGATTATAGCCAAAATGCATTAGGAATGTTTGTCAGAACAATACCTATTATCGTAGACTGTAAAGACACATCAGTAAATAATTATATTAATAATCTATCTGATTTAATTCTAAAATCATTATCAAACAGTTTTTATCCATTCAGATTACTTTCAAACGAATTTAACTTAACTAATGATATTACTTTTGAGTATAATCAAGATTTAAATAACATGTCCAATATTGGGGACGAAATAATATTTAGTGATAATGCTGATGCTGTTTCTGAGTTTTTATGTGTTGTTAATGATTTGGATGATGGTTTTGTTGTCAATGTTAATCATTTGGATGGATTTAGTCAGAATACTGCGGAAAGATTTGCTAGAGCATTTAAAGAAATATTAATCCAAATGTTGGAAAAAGAAAACCTTGGTGATATTGATTATATTAGCAATCAAGATATTAAACTTTTAGATAGATATAATGAAACCCAACATCAATTTAATCATGGTGATGTTTTAGAAGCGTTTAATAATAATTTAATGGAATGTGAGAATAATGCTCTTGTAGGATATAAGGACAGTTCCTATTCTCATGGTGAGGGGGCATTTATTGCAAATGAAATTAGTAATAAGTTAACTAATTTAGGTATTGATAAACAAGATTATGTTGTTTTGTTTGTGAATCGTAGTGAATGGTTCTTATTAGCAAGTATGGGTGTTTTAACTTGTGGCGCGATTTATGTTCCTATCGAAACCACATACCCTGATGAGAGAATTATTTTGATGCTTAAAGACACACAATCTAAAGTAGTCATTGTTGATGGCGACAGTGAAAAACATATGATTGATATTATTTCACAAAATAATTTGGATATGGATGTTTTAAATGTGTCATGCATTCTTGATGAAGATCTTGGTAGTCTAAATCATTTAAATTATGTTGATGTTGATGAAAATGATACTGCTTGTGTTTTATATACTAGTGGTACTACCGGTACTCCTAAAGGTGTTTTAGTCAGTAGAAAAGCCGTGAATAACTTTGTTTCATGGTATGTGGGCGAAACTGGCTTCACATCCGATGATGTTTATGGTATGCATTGTTCATATGTTTTTGATATTCATACTGCTGCTTTGTATGCTCCTCTTGTTTCTGGTGGGTCATTGTATGTGGTGCCTGAGGATATTAGGTTAGATTTAAAGGCTTTAAATGATTATTTTGTTGAGCATAATTGTACCCATACTTATATTACAAGTCAAGTAGGTAAATTGTTTGCTGAAAGTGGTATGGATACTAGTATTAGGCTTTTGTGTTTTGGTGGTATGAAGTTAGGAGAGTTGAATGCTCCTGATTTTATGGGTCCTTTTGAGACTTATGGTCCTTCTGAAAATCTTGCTGTTTCTACTAGTATTTTTGCTAATGAACGTATTGATGATTCTAGTATTGGTTATTTTGTTAGTAATGTTAAAGGTTATGTTTTAGATAGTGAGCGTCGTCGTGTACCTTTAGGTGCTGTTGGTGAGTTGTATTTGGCTGGTGCTCAGTTAACTGAAGGTTATTTGAATAGGGGAGATGAAAATTCTAAAGTATTTTTTGATAATT
>NZ_JAZRJY010000087.1:0-59690 GCF_045646045.1 Methanobrevibacter sp.
ACTACGATAATAATATAAATATTATCTATATTTTATGGAGATAACAATGAAATACAAAAAAATTATAATGATTTCAATATTATTATTGATTTTATCAGTGACTGCTGTTTCAGCTGCTGATTTTGATAATAATTATGTAACTGAATCATAAGATGTTGATGGTTCTTTAAATTCGGAGGATTCTTTTTTAAAATCTTCAAAAATTCAAGATGCAAATGATTTAAGTGCTTCAACAGGTACTTTTGATGATCTTCAAATTGAGATAAATAATGCACCTGCAGGTTCTGTTTTAAATTTAACCAGGGATTATAATGGTGCTTATGGTTCTAGAATTCAATTCAATGAAGATTTAACTATTGATGGTCAAGGACATACACTTGATTGTTTAAACACTGAATGTACTGCTTTTTATTCCAGTAGTGGAAATATCACTCTAATGAATCTTAAAATAATAAATGGTCATAATGATGATAATTATAAAGGCGGTGCTATTCATATTGAAGGTTCTGCTCAATACACAATTATAAACTGTACTTTAAATAATAATTGGGCAGATGACTATGGTGGAGCAATATACAATGGTGTAAATAAACCTCTAACAATTATAAATTCTAGTTTCAATAATAATGAAGCTGACGATTATCATGGTGGAGCTATATACTCTGTAGGGGATGTATATCTTGAAAATTCAAGGTTTGAATCAAATCATGCAAATATTTATGGCGGTGCTATTTATTGTGAAAAAACTGTAAATATGAAAAAATCTATATTTAAATCCAATAAGGCATTAGGAAGCAGCGCGACTAATGAACGAGGCGGTGCAATAAATGCTAATGAAGTAAATATAATTAATTCTACATTTGAGAATAATTATGCAGAAGAGCATGGTGGAGTTATTAATGCTAAGGTCATAAATATCAATGTTAATCAAAGTAAAAATCAATCTTTCAATACATTTTTCATTAATAATGAAGCAGAAAATTATGCTGGTGGAGCAATAACTGGAATTGGAGCTACTGGAAATATATTTAATGCTGTATTTATTGGAAATAAAGCAGAAAGAAGTGGTGGAGCTATTGATATTGATAATTTAAATGTAACTCATTGTTTATTTAAATCTAATGTCGCATCAAGATTAGCTTATGAATCTGAGGGTGGGGCAATATATTCTATGATCAGACTAAATATTGATAACTGTACATTTGAGGATAATTATGCTTATGATAATGGTGGAGCAGTAAATGCTAGATATGTAAACATTAATGTTGGTCAAATTCCTGGAGAACCTTATTCTTCTTTCTTCATTAACAATAGAGCAGATGATGATGGTGGGGCTATTTTCTGCTGTGATAATGCCTATATAACTCATTGTTTATTTGATTCGAATAAAGCTGATGGAGCTATATCCGCCCAATCTGAAGGTGGAGCTATACACTGTAAAGATGATTTAACTGTTGAAAATTCCACATTCAAGAATAATTATGCTTATGATTATGGTGGAGCAATTTATGCAGACACTTTAGCATTAAAATCAAATTGTATTTTCGACAGCAACACCGCATATGACAACCATGGTGGAGCAATATGGGTTAACAAATTTAGAGAAGATGTAAAATATGCAACATTCATCAATAATAAAGCAGGTGAAGGTTCAACCGATGATGGTGGTGCGATATACATTGACGATGAAAACTGGTTGACTTTTTCACAGTGTGTCTTTGTTAACAATCATTGTAATGGTGAAGGAGGAGCAATTTATTTGGATTCCACTAGTTCTCATTTAACTTTATCTAATAACATTTTTGTCTCTAATTCTGCAGGTAAAAAAGGTCAAGTAGTATATAATTATGGTAAATATGATTCAATTTATGAGAATTGGTGGGGAGGAAAGAACCCTTCATCCAGTAATGATGAATTAATTGAATGGAAATTGATTTCAGATGACCACCATAGTGACAGCAGTCCTTTAAAATTGGCTTTAAAATTATCTAAAGATACTTGTAAAGTAAACACAGCAATATGTGCGACAGCAGGATTCTATAAAAATGATGGAAGCCTATCTTCTGGTGTAATGCGTACTGATTATATTTCATTCATGCCAATTTCAAATATTGAATTCTATAATAGAGTAGACAATAAATGCTATGTAGATACATTAGTATCACCTCAAAAAGCAGGACAATATACCATAACTGCTAATTTGTTTGGTCAATTCGCATCAGCCGTGTTGTCTGCTGTAGATGATTTCCAATTTTCAAATAACACACCACAAAATGCACCGATTAATTCCAATAAGGTAGCTGTTGATGGGTATTATAATGTTGGTTTCGATAGTGAATATGCTAGTGTAAATAATGGAAATACTAATCCATTAGATGGAATCCATAATGTAAATAATACCAATTCCACAAATAAAACTCCAAATAATAACACTGTTGCTAAAACCACTGCCAACAATTCAAATGGTGGTAATTTTAATTACCTTTGGGTTTTATTAGCGATAGTAATAGTTGCTGGAGCAGTTGTGTTAATCAGGAAATATAAAAATTAAATAACTATATAATGTAGCAGTACCCAATTTTTACTGTTACATTTTAATTTTTTACATTAATTAGGAAGTAATGTGTCTCTCAATTTAATTAGATTATCTATTTCTATTCTATTATTTTCCAATTTATCAAAAATCAGCTTTTGAATAGAAATGATATTTTATATTAGGATTGTTGAGTTTTTTTAAACTTATTTAGGATTTTTTCTGCTTGTTTTAAAGTTTTAAACTTGAAGAACGTGATTTATTTTTGTTTTTATTATTTTTAGAAGATTTTTGAATTTCTTTTATTGTTTCTTTGAATTCTAAAACTCAATAATTCTGCCAACACTCTAAACATTAAAAAAAAATATTGTAGAAAAAGTTAATCTACAAATTGAATATAATCTTCTTTTCTAGGTAACGGTTCCGGTGCTTCCATGTCAGGATAGCCTAATACTACATGACCGATTCCTTCATAAGTATCAGGAATACCCCATTCTTTTAAGAGTCCCTTTCCTTTAGAAGAAGCAAACTCATCTCTTGCACGATGAATCCAGCATGAACCTACGCCAACAGCATGAGCAGCATTGACCAATACGCATAATACGCTGGAACCGTCTTCAACATATGTTGGAAATTCACTATTTGCAAGAACTATCAATAATGTTTTAGCACCATATAACGGATCAAAATCTTCGGGAACATCAACAGGGAAATAGCTCCTGTTCCATGCTGAAAACTCTTTAATAGTATCTGGGTTTTGAATAACAACTATTTTTGGACTTTGTGCACCCTGACCGGTTGGCGCATAAGTACCTGCTTCCAAAATTGTTTTTAAATCTTCATCTGAAATTTGCTCATCCTTAAACTTACGGATACTTCTTCTTGATTTTAAATCTTCAATAGTTTGATTCATACTAGACCCTCACAAATTTTTATTAAAGTTTTTTTGAAGATATTATATTCCTCTTCACTTAAATCTTTTTTAATAATTTCATCCCATTTTTCATCATAATCCATAACCATTTTGGCAACTTTTTTACCTTCATCCGTAATAGTAATAATCTTTTTTCTTTTTTGAGGAGTTCTGATGATAAATCCTCTTTTTTCAAGTTTTTCAAGATTTCTAGTTACAGTACTTTCATTTAAATATAGAAGTTTAGCCAAATCCTCCTGGCTAATACCGTCATTATTATAAATTTCAATTAAAAAAGGAAATAAACCAAAGGTTAAGTTAACAGATTCCATTTTATTATTTAAATACTTGGCATGCTTTCTATAAATTAATGAAATAAAGGGATTGGTTGGCATCTCTTTTTTAAATTCCATGAGAATCTCTCCCTTTAATTAATTTATTAATGTATAATTCAATACATGAATAACATATTAGTGAACCTATTCCTCCACCTAAAAGCATTCCGCAATATATTCCAAACTCGCCCATGTTGAAGACAAAACCTAAAAGGTATGCAAATATTAATACAAGTATGAATTCCCTAAATAAAGTTAAAACAAAAGATATTGTTCCTTTTCCAACACCCTGGAATACGTTAGCCGCACTTGCACCAAATGGAACATATAAAATAAATAAACACATTATTTTAAGGAAATCGGCTATTAAAGGCTCTAGTTGTGCACTGTTTTCGGAATATGAGAATATAAATGCAATTTGATTTGAGAAGAAAAATAATATTATACAAACTATTATTGATGCTATTAAAGCAACTTTTACAGCATATCGTGCAGTAACTCTTAAATTTTCATATTTTCCTGCTCCGAAAGCAACTCCTGCAACAGAAATTGCTGCTGTTCCAACCCCTATTGCTGGAAGCATACCAATGTTTATTATTCTCCATCCTGCAGTATATACCGCTACTGAGATTGGTCCTGATACAATAGTAAGCATGTAATTAACAAAGATTGTTAAAACAGACAGTACCAACTGTTCCAAACTGGCCGGAATTCCAACAACCAAAATATCCTTATACATTCCCCAGTCGTTTGTAAAATCTTTTAAATTATATGATAGATAGGTATCTTTTTTCACAAATATCCAGTAGAACATTAAAAGTAAGCTAATAAATGGTCCTAGTGCTGTTGCCCAGGCAGCTCCGGCAATTCCCAAATTAAAAGTATAAATTAATATTGGGTCTAAAATCATATTAATAATGGCTGCAAGCGCTATTGGTAATGTAGCTCTTTTGATATCTCCTTCTGCTCTAAATGCTCCACCAACGATAGGAGGCATTAATATTGCAAAAGTCCATGAAAATATAATAAAACCATATTCCATTGAATAGTCAATTACACTGCTTGCTCCCATTATATTAAGCAATGACTCCATAGACAATATAAAAAGAATAGAAACTATAACTGATACAATGATACTTAAAATCAAATTGTGTATTGCTGCATTATTTGCAGAAGCTCTATCTTCTGCTCCAATATAACGTGAAATTAATGAATTACCACCTGCACCAATTCCATTTCCAAATCCAACAAGAACCATAAATAGTGGGGTAATATATCCAAGAGCAGCTAAAGGTTCTGGCCCCAATCCTGCTACCCAAATACTGTCAATAATATTATTTGCAAAAATTAAAAACATACTAGCAATAATAGGAATAGATAATTTGTTTATTGCTTTTTTAGGATTTCCCGTAATCATTTCTATATTTGAATTTTTTTCCATATTCTACCTCTCTTGCATATGCAACTATACACTTGTATATGCAAGTGTTAGTATATAAATATTTTTAAAGACATATATAAAAAATAAGGAGAATCTTATTATGAAAGTCTTAGTTGTTGGAACCGGAGCTCGTGAACATGCGATAGCTGATGGTTTAAAAGATGATGTTGACCTATACTGTTATATGAGTAAAGTAAACCCTGGAATGAGTAAAATTGCAGAGTTTAAACAAGGTAACGAAGGAGAAGTTGAAAAAGTAGCCGAATATGCTAAAGAAAATAATATTGACATTGCATTTATTGGTCCTGAAGCTCCCCTTGAAAAAGGAATCGTAGACGAGCTTGAAAAAAATGGAATTAAATGTGTCGGACCATGCAAAAGTGCAGCAAGAATAGAAACTGACAAATCCTTCATGAGAAAATTATTTGAAGATTATGATATCGAAGGATCATTAATCTACAGAGTATTTGATAACTACGATGATTTGAGTGCATTTTTAGATGATTTTGACCAGGATGTTGTCGTTAAGCCTGTAGGATTAACAGGTGGGAAAGGAGTTAAAATTGTTGGAGACCATTTGAAAGACAATGACGAAGCAAAAGAATATTCAAAAGAAGTTATTGATAATGCAATGGGTGGATTTGCACAGGTAATTATTGAGGAAAGAGCAATAGGTGAAGAATTTACTATCCAAGCATTTTGTGATGGTGAACACTTAGCTCCAATGCCTGCTGCTCAAGACCATCCTCATGCATTTGAAGGTGATGTCGGTGCAATTACTGGTGGAATGGGTTCATATTCAGATGCAAATGGATTATTACCATTTTTAACTCAAAAAGATTATGATAAAGCAGTTAAAATAATGGAAGACACAATAAAAGCTATTGCTAAAGAAGCAGAACCATATAAAGGTATCTTATATGGTCAATTTATGTTAACTGCTGACGGACCTCGTGTAATTGAATACAATGCAAGATTTGGTGATCCGGAAGCAATGAATGTATTGCCATTACTTAAAACTCCATTGATTGATGTTTGTCAGGCAATTGTTGATGGTACTTTAGACAAAGTGGAATTTGAACCAAAAGCAAGCGTGTGTAAATACATTGTACCTGACGGATATCCGGAAACAGAACATGCAGGCGAAATCATCGAAGTGGATGAAGAAGGTATAGGCGGCATGGGTGCAAAAGTATTTTATGCTGCAGTTGGTCTTGAAGATGATGGAATTCATTTATCAGGATCCAGAGCTCTTGGTATAGTTGCAAGCGGAAATACTATTGCTGAAGCCGAAAAAATCGCTGAAAAAGCATGTGACTGTGTTAAAGGTAACGTTTATCACAGAAGCGACGTTGGAACAGAAGCGTTAGTTCAAAAACGTGTCGAACATATGAAAGAAATTTTAAATTAAATTTCTTTTATTTAATTTTTTTTAAACCATCACTTAGGATTGATATCAAAATAATAACCCCAAAAAATATATTGTAAAAATATATTATTCCTGTAAGGAAAAAAGCAATATCAAATATTAAATGTTTTATATATTAAAAGCAATAAAATTATATTTATGAGTACTTTAGAGAAGATGAAAATTTTAACTGATTCAGCACAATATGATTTATGTGATTATGTAAATCATAACAAGAGCTCTCAAGTTAATCTACCAGGAATTTATCATGCAACTGGACATAATGGCTGTCAGATTCCTCTTTTCAAAACTCTTCTAACAAACAACTGTAAAAACGACTGTAAGTACTGCATTAACCAATCCAAAAGAAATTTTACAAGACTTGAACTTGCACCATCCGAACTTGCAAAAGCATTCCTTAGTTATTACAACAGAGGATTGGTAAACGGATTATTTTTAAGTTCAGGCATTGATAAAGATGAAGATCTCACAATGGAAAAGACAATAGAAACCATTAGAATATTAAGAAAAGATTATGGTTATGATGATTATATTCATTTAAAAGTTGTACCTGGAGCTTCTAAGGATTCAATAAAAAGAGCAATGGCTCTTGCAAATAGAGTAAGCATTAACATTGAAGCTGCAACACCATCAGGACTTGCAGAATTATCATCCACCAAAGACTATAATAAAGATATTTTAAAACGTCTGCATTGGATAGATAATTTACATGGAAAAAGTACAACCTACCCAAATTCTACTCACACCACACAATTAATTATCGGTGCAAATGATGAAAGTGATAGGGAAATTCTACACAGAATGGAAAAAATTTACAGTAAAACAAAATTAAAGAGGACATACTTCTCTGCATTTTCACCAATTAAAGAGACAGATTTTGAAAATAAAGAAGCATGCAGTACAGATAGAACTGCAAAATTATATAATGCCGATAGTTTACTCAATGATTATCATTTTAAATTAAATGAATTAGTATTTGATGAAAATAATCAACTTTCATTAACACAAGATCCGAAGATTTTAGCTGCAGAAAATATGGATATATTTCCTGTAGAAATTAACACGGCACCATTTGTAGAACTAATTCGTGTCCCTGGTATCGGTGTAAAATCTGCTAGAAAAATAATTTCTATTAGGAAAAAAATTCCTTTCAAAAATATAAATGAATTAAAAAAATTAGGTGTGGTTATAGATAGGGCTGAAAAGTATATTAGAATAGATGGAGCTTATCAAAGTCTATTAGAAAATTTCTAATATATTATAAATCATCAAATAATTCCCAGATTTCAGGGTATTTTTTAGATACTGCTTCATCAATTAATATGGAAGCTTCTCTACTAATACTAAATTCAGGCTCAGTTTTTCTAAGATATCTGAATACTGCAGCTGATCTTGAAGACCATAATGTAATCCTTGGATTCTTATCAACAATATCTAAAACTTCAGCTACATTTTCTTTTGTTTTGATGTCTTGTACATCTGATACGCTTTCTTTGCTGCGAATATCGCTAGAAACATCTTCGGATGTTTCGCTATCTTTATCGCCTTTTTTACCGGATGTTCTTTCTTCTTTCCTATCATTTTTATCATCAGTTATTATTTCTTCACTAGATTCTACTGTTTCATCAACGATATCATCTTTAGATTCATTTAAATTCTCTTTATCATCATTCAACATATCTTCTAATGATTGTGCCCCATTACTGTCAAAATTTTCATCATAAAACTCCGGAATTAAAGAATCTAATCCTTTACCAAGCCCACGAGTCATTCTAATCACTTCCATCTCTTTCTAAAATTTCTTTAGCCAAATTTAAATAAGATTTAGTTCCAGTACTTTCTGGATCGTAAATTAAACATGGCTTTCCAAAACTTGGTGCTTCTGCCAATCTAATATTTCTTGGAATGATTGTTTTAAAGAGTAAATTACTTTCACCGAAGTAAATTTTTAATTCTTTATAAACATCTTTACTTAACCTAGTCCTTCTATCATATAAAGTGAGTAAAACACCTTTAATAGGAGTAGGACTTTTAAGTCTTCGTTCTACAAGTTTAATAGTATCTATTAAATCAGCAACACCTTCAAGTGCATAATACTCTGCCTGAATAGGTATCAATACACTATCTGATGCAACTAATGCATTTACAGTTATTACTCCTAATGAAGGAGGTAAATCAATGAATATATAGTCAAATAACGGAATAACATCCTTAAGTGTTTCCTTTAAGATAATATGATAATTCTCTTTTTGGCTTAATTCAACACCTACACCACTTAAAGAAATATTACTCGGAATAATGAATAAATTTTTTATAAATGTAGGAATAGTAGCTTTTTTAACATTTATATCCCCAATAATTGCATCATAAATTGTATTATTTAAACTCTTTTTGTCAATTCCAAAACTTGTAGTTGCATTTGCTTGAGGATCCATATCTACTACTAAAACAGTTTTTCCCATTATAGCCAGTGAAGTTGCGGTATTTACAACAGTCGTTGTCTTTCCACATCCCCCTTTTTGATTCATTACTGCTATTACTTCACTCATTAATAATTCTCCTAATTAAAATGAATTTAAGTTAAAGAAGTATGACAAAAAGTCATACCCTCTAACTTAAATGAGATAAATTATAAGTTAACACGAATTTTAAGTTAAAAGGCATAACAATTAAGTTATACCTCCCAACTTGAGATAAATTATAAGTTAACACGAATTTTAAGTTAAAAGGCATAACAATTAAGTTATACCCCCTAACTTAAATGAGATAAATTATAAGTTAACATGAATAACTTCTTTATTTTACCTAAAAACTTCTAAGTTAGCAGGTATAACTTTTTTATTAAAAGTTAGACCCTCGAACTTAAAAGTGATAAATTTTAAGTTAACATGAATAAGTTATATGAAATAACTTCTAACATTTAAGTTATTATGAATAAGTTAAAAGATTTAAGTTTTAACTAATATGTTATAGTTTATAACTTCCACCTTATAAAGTATTTGTTTTCACAAATAAGTTATTAGTTATAAGTGATAAGTTAGAATGAAATAATATTATAAGTTATAAGTTATAACAATAAAAAAATAAAAAAAATAAAAGAGTGAAAATCACTCTATTTAGCGTTTTGCAATGTACCTTCAAAGTATGAAGCATAACCTTTTAAATCAAGCATTCCATGACCTGAGAAATTCATTACAATTGTTTTTTCTTCACCAGTCTCTTTACATTTCAATGCTTCATCTATAGTTGCTTTGATTGCATGAGTTGTTTCAGGTGCAGGCACTATTCCTTCACAGCGGGCAAATTTAATTCCTGCATCAAATGCATCTTTTTGATGAACTGCCCTAGGGGAGATATACCCTTCTTTAGATAAAAGTGAAACAATCGGAGACATACCATGATATCTTAATCCACCAGCATGAACAGATGGAGCAACAAAATCATGGCCTAAGGTAAACATCTTAAGCATTGGAGTAAAACCATTAATATCACCAAAATCATATTCATAACTACCTTTAGTTAAAGTAGGACAAGCATTAGGTTCTACTGCAATAAATTCAGTCTCAGAGTTGCCGTCAAGTTTATCTTTAAGCAATGGGAAAAATGATCCTGCTAAATTACTTCCACCACCGGCACAAGCAATCATTATATCAGGCTCTTCTTCAGCTTTTTCTAACTGTAATTTAATTTCCTGACCAATGATAGTTTGATGTAACATTACATGATTTAAAACACTACCTAAGGAGTATTTCACACCATCATTATTTAATGCCTCTTCCATAGCTTCTGAAATAGCAACACCTAAAGAACCGGGATGATCTGGATTTTCTTTTAATATTTGGCGTCCGATTTCAGTATTTTCACTAGGAGAAGCAAAAACCTGACTGTCATAAATACTCATAATATTTTTTCTGTCCGGTTTTTGATTAAAAGAAACTTTAACCATGTAAACGGTACAATCTAAATCTAACATATTACATGCAAGAGATAATGCTGTTCCCCATTGACCAGCCCCGGTTTCAGTAGTCAATCTTTCAACACCTTCTTTTTTAGCAAAATATGCTTGAGGAATAGCTGAGTTTAACTTATGTGATCCGGTAGGAGAAGTATCTTCTCTTTTATAATAAATTTTGGCGGGTGTATTTAAGAATTTTTCAAGCCTAGTAGCTCTAAATAAAGGAGAAGGTCTTCCAATTTGCATATAAATTTCTCTAACTTCATCAGGAATATCAATATATCTATCAGATGCAAATTCTTGAGCTAAAGCTCCTTTAGTAAAAGCTTTCTCTAAATCTCCAATCTGATTTTTACCCTCACTGTTTTTTGGTTCTGGAAGTGCAACAGGTAAGTCCGCCAGAATATTATACCACTTTTTTGGCACTTCATCAGAATCTAAAATAATCTTATAGTTCATGATAATATTTTAATAAGATGCACTATTTAAAGCTTTTTTGTACAAAAATGTACAATCAATATATTAATAAAATGAAATATAAAAAAAATTAACATGAGAATTTTAGCTATTGATGTGGGTACAGGAACACAAGACATAATGATATATGATGATGAAAAAGAATTAGAAAATTCAATTAAGTTAGTACTGCCTTCACCACACCTATTTATCTCCCAACAGGTAAGGGAAATTGAAAACGATTTGTATTTCAACGGAGAGATAATGGGTGGGGGAAAAATTAAAAAAACCCTACAGGAACATATGGAAAAAGGATATAAAGTTGTAATGGAAGAAATTCCAGCAAAAACGATAAGAGATAAAATATCACAGGTTGAAGCATTGGGAATTGAAATTGCATCACCTGAAAAAGAATACAAGGATTTTACAAAAATAACGCTTGGAGATATAAACATCACTAAATTATCTGAATTTTTACTGGGATATGACTTGGAATTTGATTTTGATGAAATAGCAATTGCTGTTCAAGACCATGGATATAATGAAAATATGGGAGATAGAGATTTCAGATTTGAAAAATTTCGTGAAAAATTGACAGAACCAATGAAACCTGAAGAATTCTCATTTAAAGGAAATGTTCCTGAATATTATACAAGAATGAAAGCCGTTGAAAGGTCATTGAAAAGGGAAGGAATTGAAACAGAACCATTATTAATGGATACGAAATTTGCATCAATAGCTGGAATGTGCTGGGATGAAATAGCAGCAAATTTAAAAAGCTTTATAGCAATAGACATTGGAAACGGCCATACTACAGCAGCATCAATAGAAAATGGCAAAATACAGGGAATATTTGAACATCACACATCCTCATTAACTCCAGAAAGTTTAGAAAATTATTTAAAACGCCTGGCAGATGGAATCATAACAAATGAAGAGGTTTATAATGATTATGGCCATGGTGCTCATGTAATAAATCCAATATCTGAAATTGAAAAAGTGATTGTAAGTGGCCCAAAACGTGAATTAATAGAAAAAACAAATCTAGATTGGCATCATGCCTGTCCTGGAGGAGATGTGATGATGACAGGAACAATAGGATTAATAAAAACATTAGAGGTGTATGATGTATAATATGGACACGCACATTCACAGCGAGTATTCCCCTGATTCAAAAGCAAAACTGGAAGATATTTTTAAAGTTGCTAAAAATAGGAATTTAGATATAATCGCAATTAGTGACCATAACACAGTTGACGGTTCAAAAGAAGCCCAAAGACTAACAAAAAATGATGATTTACTGGTAATTCCATCATTAGAAATATCTTCTCTTGAAGGGCATATTTTAGGTTTTGGATGCCAGGAAAACATAAAACGGGACCTGCCAGCAGCCGAAACTATAGATTTAGTTCATGAGCAGGGAGGCCTTGCAATAATACCTCATCCATACTGTTTTTATAGACATGGACTTTTATGTAAAGTGGATTATAAAGATTTAAAGATTGATGCAATTGAAACAAAAAACGCACGTTTTATAGTAGGTTATTGTAATAATAAAGCAAAAAATTTATCAAAAAAAGAAAATTTACCTGGACTTGGAGCAAGTGACGCCCATTACTTTAAATTCGTAGGTGACTGTTATTCTAAAATCGACTGTGAAAAAGATATTGACAGTGTATTAAAGTCTATTAAAAAAGGTAATGTAGAAGCCCTTGGAAAAGGAACTTCAAATATTCGATTAACCAAATATTTAATCAATTATAAAATATTAAAAAGAATTTAATTATTTTATTAGTTTAATTTCTATTATAGAAACATTAGTTTTTTCATTATTGTAGTTTTCAACTTCTTCTGTTGAAATTTGAATGTCAGCAACATCAGCCTCTTGAACAAAACTGTTTCTAACGATTTCTGCAGTATCAACAGCACGACTAATAGCTTTACCTCTAGCCCTTAAAGTAACAGTGTCATAGTCATTGAATTGTGTTACAACTGCTAATACATAGTTCATAACTGGTTTATTACCAATATAAATAGTGTTTTCTTCCATGATTATATCTCCTGTGATTGTTTTAATTTAATACTTAATTCTTCACTGGATCGTTTTATTAGTAACAGTTTATTGATAGAATCTAATACAGCTAAAATACTTGCCATTACAACATCATCATCAATAGCTCTTCCAGTTGATTTATTACCTTCTTTATCTGAAGATATAACAAAAACATCAGCTAAAGCATCGGTCCCACCATTTATAGCTTCCAAATTATATTCTTCAAGTTCAATGTGCATTGTATCCTTTATTAAATGACGAATAGCATTTAAAGAAGCATCTATTGGACCAACACCAGTTTCAGAAGTTTCTTTTTCAACTCCATCTATCTCTAATTTAACTGTTGCTGTAGGGGAAACAATATTTCCGCATAACAATCCTAATCCCTTTAATTTAATTGGAGTTTCGCGAGCTGAACTTAACTCTGTTAAAGCGATTGCCTTTAAATCATCATCAGTTACACATTTACCCTTATCGCCTAATTCTTTAATTTGAGAAAAAACCTTATCAAATTGATTATCGTTTAAATCAATATGATATTCTTCTAATTTTGATTTTAATGCATTAGCTCCAGTATGTTTACCTAAAATAATTTTTCTAGAATGACCTACAAGTTCTGGAGATATAGGTTCATATGTAGCTGAATTTTTTAAAATACCATGAACATGAATACCAGACTCATGGGCAAATGCATTATCTCCAACAATTGGTTTGTTTACTGGCATTTTAACACCAGTCAATCTGCCTACGAAATCTGATAGACTATATAATTGCGAAGTATCGATATTTAAATCAATTTGATATGCAGCATGAAGCGCAACAACAATTTCTTCAAGTGAAGAATTACCTGTCCGTTCACCCATACCA
Organism: Methanobrevibacter sp.; assembly: GCF_045646045.1. Lineage (GTDB taxonomy): Archaea > Methanobacteriota > Methanobacteria > Methanobacteriales > Methanobacteriaceae > Methanocatella. Next base: position 13,983 of record NZ_JAZRJY010000087.1, read on the forward strand.
TTAACCGTTACATGAGCTTGACAAGCTCCACATTCAATAGCGGTTAATGTATTGGCAGTAGCTAAACCGAAATCATTGTGAAAATGAACACTAATAGGAGTATTATATTTATATTTCATATAACTCATTAATTCTCTTGTCATTACTGGTGTAAGAATACCAACAGTATCTGGAACATTAATAAAATCAATTCCAGCATCAACAAGTTCATCATAAAAGCTAAATAAAAATTCTGCTTCGGTTCTGGTAGCATCTTCAGCGGAAAATTCAACACATAAACCATGGTCTTTTGCATATTCAACAGCTTCAACTGCAGTAGAAATAACTGTTTCTTTAGACATTTTTAATTTATAGTCTCTATGCAATGGAGATGTTCCAATAAAGATATGTATATAATCTATATCAGTATCTAATGCCGAATCAATATCACTTTTAACACAACGTGCCAAACCAACAGTAGTAGCGTCCAAATCCAATGATTTAATTTTTTTCACAGCTTTAAATTCACCACGAGAAGAAGCCGGAAAACCTGCTTCAATTTTATCAACACCCAAATCATCGAGTTTTTGAGCAATCTGTATTTTTTCATCTACTGTTAGAGCAACCCCTGGAGTTTGTTCACCATCTCTTAATGTTGTATCAAAAAAATAAATTTCTTCAGGAAGATTCATGTAATCTCTTTTTAGAATATTGATGTCTTGACGATACATAAAAATAAATCTCCATTTGGTATAATTATATAATTATTTTCAGTAATTTAAATACTTATCGTTTAATTTTTTTAATTTATAATCGTATAATGTACTAATCATAACATTAACCAGAAAAATAATGTATATAATAATGAAAATTTTATATTATAAAATATTAAGTATATATTGAATAATGAATGAGAAAATTGACTTGGTTTCACTACCTAAAAAATCTTTCTGGAAATTGAGTCTACCTATCATAGCTTTTTTGTATTTTTGATGCTATTTATGGTATTGTTGATAGGTATAGATATCTAAAATAAGTATTGAAGCCTTTTTTGCAATTGGTATTTCAATACCTTTTGTTTCTCTTATTTTTTCATTCGGTGATTCTATTGGTCAGGGAACTAATTCAATCATGTCTCGTTTTATAGGATTATGGGATTATGAAAGTGCATATAATTCATTAATTCACGGCATGATACTATCCAATATAATTATGTGTTATTATAATTATTATGTGCTTTATTCGCCCAAGGTATATTATTTCACATAGATCAGGCTCACAAATATGTTATGGTCTTTGATTATTTAATTCCTATTGTGATTTTTGCATACATATTCATTTTTGTTAATTTATTTTCTGAAACTTTACAGGCGAAAAGAAATTCAAGAACTCCAACCATAGTAATGATATCATGCAATATTTCTGTATTGGATTTATTGTATCTGCTGTCATACTTTTCGTATTTATGGGCAAATATGGTAATATATCCACTCTTTTATTTATAGTTACTGCAGTCTTAATAGTCTATATTAAATTAATCGTGCAAAAATTGAAAGACAAATAAAAATTAAATATTATAAATAAAAAAGATTAAAATATGAATTTAAATAATAATCAGAAATATTTATTCTCATTTGTAACAGCACTTTTAATTTCATTTTTTGTAGAAGCTTATTTGACTGCTGTTACCTGCAGTTTAAATATTAATGATTTTTTTCCTTTATTTTCATTTAAAAAACTTATAGTATTATTTATTTTATCATTTATACTGTTTAGAATACTATATGATAATGAGTTAAGACAAAAAGTATTGGATTTTATTTATAAATACAGATATTACTTATCAGTATTAATTATTGCAGTTTGTGTAATTTTTCAAATTCATGGCTCTTCTATTAACGAGCTTAATATTTTCGGGATAAATCACAATTTAATAGCTGGTATTTCTAGATCAATTAGATCAGATGAATATTTGGTTAACACGATGTTTGCATTTTCCCAATACCATAACGGATTCGGTTATTTTTCCGATATTGTTAGAGCAGCGCCAACTGACATGTTTATAATATATGGTCAGACCGTTTTAGATATAGCTGTTATTTTTAGGCCGTTCAATATTGGATACTTATTTTTAAATCAGGGGATGGGTTTATCCTTTTTCTGGGTAAGCAGATTTGTTGTTTTGACATTGGTTTCATTTGAAATGGGAATGCTGTTAACCAATAAAAATAAAATTTTATCCTTATCTTATGCAATTTTGGTTATATTATCTCCACTGGTTCAATGGTGGTTTGCAATCAATGGTTTGGTTGAACAATTAATATTCGGTCAGCTGGGAGTTGTGTTAATTAACTTCTATATGAATACAATTGATTATAGAAAAAGAATTTTATCTGCACTGTTGATGATAATCTGTATTGGCGGATTTTTAGTTGTATTTTATCCCTCCTGGCAAATTCCTTTCGCTTACGTATTCATATTACTTGCAATTTGGATATTTTTAAAAAATAGAAATAATTTTTCATACGATAAAAAAGATTTATTAATTATTTTCACTTCATTAATTATTTTGGGATTGTTAATGCTTCATATCCTGAATAATTCACTTGATACAATAAAAATAATAATGAATACTGCATATCCTGGCGGTGAAAGATTTAACGGTGCTGGTGAATGGGAATATTTCTTTAATTATTTAGCCTCAATATTTTTCCCATTGACGGATGTTAATCTTCCAATAAATGCTGTTGAACATTCTGTATTTATTGATTTCTTCCCAGTTCCTATAATAATATCAATAATAGTTCTCGTTATTCAAAAAACAAAAGATAAATTATTATTAGGTCTTTTAGCATTATATTTAATTTTCATAATATTTTATTTCATTCCACTGCCTGACCCTATAATATCTCTTACTTTAAGAGATCATATGAAAACAACAAGGCTTTTTGATGTTATTTCATTTATCAGTCTTTTGATTTTAATTAGGTCACTGGCCAGTCTAAAAGAAATAAAAGCTAAAAAACTGCTTATTATTGCATCAGCAATACTGTCAGTTATTGTAGTTTATTTATCTACATTGTACTATCATAATTATTATCATCTTTGGATGATAATTGCATTAGTCATTATTTATGCAATAACATTCAGTTCAATTTTTACAGCACATTCAGAAAAGGGAAAAATAATATTCTTAATTTGTGTTATTTTCATTTCATTTACAGCCGGAGCATTGGTTAATCCGATAGACCATGGGACGGATGTTGTTTTAGAAAATGATTATAGCCATGAAGTTGAATCAATCGTTCATCAGGACCCCAATGGAAAATGGATAGTTAGTGAACTACGAACAAATTATATAATTGCGACAGGAGCAAAAACGATTAGTTCAGTAAATGTTTATCCTGATTTAGATAAATGGCATGTTATAGACCCTAACGGCCAATATGAAGACGTTTATAATAGATATGCACATTTTATAGTAGATTTCCAAAACGAAACAAACACAACCTTTAATCTTGTTTCAGCAGATTTGATTCATATTAATATGAATGTAAATGATTTAGAAAAATTAAATGTAAGTTATATTTCAACACCAAAGGATTTAGAGCAATTTTCCAATGGAAATATTACATTTGAAAAAATATATGAAAAAGATTCTTATAAAATATATCATTTAAAATATAATTAAAAAAATTAGTCATAAAGACTAATTTATTTTTTAATTTTTCGAATTACCACAATAGCTATCACTAAAACAATCAGTAAAATAGCTAATGAGTAATATAAAAATATGGAAGTTGGAACTTCATGTTTATCAATATTAAGAGAATATAGATATCCATCATTTCCTGCAACGAATAAGCTGTTTCCGTTAATTGCTGGTGAAGAAGTAATTGGAGAGTTGAATAATATAGTTCCAGGATTATAGCTAAACTCTTCCAAGCCTGTGTATTTATTTAAAACATATGCGTTTCCATTATTGGATCCGAATGCAATTAAATTTTCTTTAAGTGCAGGTGTTGATTGAATAGCTCCACCAACAGAATGACTCCATTTTGTTATTCCATCCCTAATATCCAAACACGTCATGTTTCCTTCATCAGAACCTATGAAAACATTATTATCATGCTCATCTACTGTTGGAGATGACCTAACCCTGTTGTTTAAATCAACTTTCCATTCCAATTTTCCATCAGATTCATTGACCGCATAAAAATTACCGTCATCACTTCCGAAAAATATTTTTTCATCGCCATAGGATGGTGAAGAATATACTGCATCTCCTGTTGTATATTCCCAATCGATATTTTTAGAATTAATGTCTACAGCATATAATTTTCCATTTGTAGATCCAATATAAGCTGTGTCATTAATAACAATTGGAGAAGACTTTAACTTTCCATCTAAATCAACATCGAATTTTACATCACCTGTTTCATTATCAAATCCGTACAAATGTCCATCGTCACATCCCACATAAACTACATTCTCATATAAATATGGAGTTGAGCTTATTGGGGATGAAGTTGAATATTCCCATATGACATTATGATTTTCTACATTAATTGCACTAAAAGAATCTTCACTACCTATATACAATGTTTTATTATACACAATTGGTGTAGCATTAGTGGCAGATTTTAAATCCACGTTCCAGTTTTCACTACCATCTTCCATATCTATTGATTTTAATTGACCATTACTTGAAGATAAGTATAGGTAGTCACCGGAGATTGCAGGAGATGAAAAAATCGGTGAACCAAAATTAAAATTCCATAAGTTAGTAACAAAGTCAGACTCATCATTAACAAATCCTGCATGTGTATAATCATGACCAAAAGAAATCCAATCTGCACCTGCAATTGGAGTTAAACAAATTAATACAATAATTACAGCTATACTAAACTTTTTATACATTTTTAAACCTCCTAAACATCTCTGTTAAATCTTTTTACTCCAATTATAAAGAATACTAAAGTATAACCTAAAAGAATAACTAAATCAAACCAAACATCACCTAATGATTGACCTTTAAGCATAATTCCACGCATCGCATCATTTAAATAAGTCAATGGGAAAATATAAGCTAATTTTTGTAAAATCCAAGGCATTGTTTCAATCGGATAAAATACTCCTGAAACAAACATCATAGGCATTGAAAAAGGCATGACAATTTGAGCATAATCTTCTTGAGTTTTGGTTCTTGCAGACAACATTATACCAAAACCAACAAAACACAGAGCTCCAAATACTAAAACAATAAATGTCTGTAATACACCACCCTTTATACTTACATGGAATAACAGTATAGCCATGAAAATTAATATTAATGCCCTTACAAGTTCAATAAGTAATTTTGCAGCAATTTTTCCACCAATAACTGTGGCGACTGAAGTCGGCGTCATGAATAAACGTGCCAGTTCACCGGTTTCCCTTTCACCGGCAATAGTTGCACCCATACCCATCATACAACTCATCATAATAGTCATACCTAAAATTGCAGGTACTAAAAAGTCAATATACTTAATATTTCCATAGATTCTATTAATATGAAGACTAATATCATCTTTAAAATTATTTAATTGATGGGAAAAAGTTGGAGTAGCTGTTGAATTTTCACTAATGGCAGTAACAGAGCCTGATGCAACCATGTTGGATAATCTATAAAATATTGACTGAGTTGAAGAATCCAAAATTTGCGAAGCCATCTGATCAGAGGAATCCAAATACAGCGTTACCGCTTTTTGATTCGACGAGTTTGTATCATCATAATCTTTAGGCATTATAATGGCCGCCTTAACTTCACCATTATCCACCATTTTTTCTGCTTTTTCCTGGTCATCCATTACTTTAACAACATGATACGTTTCTGTTGATTTAATAGTATCCAATGTTAAATCTGTTAAATTACCATGAGACTGACTTACAACAACAATAGGTAAATCCGTCATGTCTCCACCCATTCCATAACCAAAAAGCAAAATCATGATTATTGGAAATGCAATAATAGAAACCAAACGAGCAGGATGTCTTTTAAGTGAAATTAACTCCTTTTTTATCATCCATCCAAATTTATTAAACTCTATCATCTTCATTCACCTCAGATGTGGATTTAATAAAAACATCCTCAAGGGACGGTTCTTCTGTTGTAATAGATTTAATTACGCCATTCGAATTAATTACGCTATCTAAAATACTGTTAACAGCATTATCATCAAAATAATCTATTCTTAAATTTATACGACCATTATGAGCAATTTCAATACTTTTAACATGAGAATTTTGTTTTAATGAATTAATTATATTATCATCATTGCTTTTAAGTAAAAAAGACAATTTTCTTAAAGATAAATTTTCAACATCTTCTTTTGTAGAAGTATTTACATCGCTTTCATCTGAAATTTGAGATAAAGTATCTGAAATTTCTCTTTTGTTTGACTCCAAAAGTGCATCTTTAAGACCCTGCGGTGTGTCATAAGCCACTAAATTACCTGTATTGATGATTCCAACATTATCACATAACATGTCAACTTCATGCATATCATGAGAACATAAGATTATAGTATGTCCATTATCGTTCAATTCCCGGATTAAATCCCATAATGTTCTTTTAGTTGTGGGATCAAGTCCGATAGTCGGTTCATCTAAAAATAATATTTTAGGTCTGTGAACTAGACTAGCTACAAGGGAAGCTTTTTGCTTTTGGCCTCCAGATAGCTGTGAAACTAATTTATCTTTTGCATATTTAATATCAACAAGTTCCATTAAATCTTCAATACGAGAATCCCTTTCATTAGGATTAATTCCATAGTAGTCAGCGCATAGTTGAGAGTTTTCCATAACTGTTAAATCCTTGTATAAACTAACCTGTTGAGGCACCATACCTAAAAGACTTCTAACTTCATCTGGATTTTTCTTAATATCGTAACCTCCAACAGTAGCTTCACCAGAAGTTGGTTGGATTAAACAAGTTAACATTTTGATTGTTGTAGTTTTACCGGCACCATTTGGACCTAACATTCCAAAAATGGTATTATCAGGAATCTCTAAATTTAGGGAATTTACTGCAGTGAAATCTTTATAAACTTTGGTAAGGTTTTTTGTTTCAATTGCGTTCATTTAAATTCTCCTATTTAACTTTTCTTCCAGTCATATCTTCAATAAAGGATAACCATGATGGATTTTCCAATACATTTATCATATTACTTTTAATATGATTTAAAACAATTTCTCCATCTTCCGTAATAGAATAATACTTTACCCTTTTGTTATTGACAGTCTGCCATTCACCAAGGATAAGACCATTACTTTCCATTTTTCTCAAAATTGGATAAACCTTACTGGAGGAAGATTTTAACTCACAATCATCACTTCCAAAGTCAAAGAAATCATCCAATTTTTTCATGATTCCATATCCATGAATGGATCCTTTGGAAATAATCCATAAGATTAAATTATGAGTTATACCATTGGAAAAATGTTTTAAAATCTTTATATGACTTTCACTTAATTCTTTCATAACTTATCACTTATGTAAAATTTTGACATATATCAACATTTATTATATATGATAATCTAATATATAAATATGAAAGTAGGTTTCACAACACTGTCTATGTTTATGGATGACAACTTAGAAATCATCAGAAAAGCACATAAATATAACTTCGATATGATAGAAATACTTGGAGAATCACCATTTTTTAAAAAGGAAAATACAATGGCCTTTAAAGACTGCGGTCTAGAAATGTGTATCCATGCTCCTACTGTGGATATCAATATAGCCAGTTTGAATGAAGGCATTAGGGCTGAAAGTGTAAAACAAATGAAAGAATGTATAGATTACGCAGAAAAAATTAACGCTCATGCAATAACCCTTCATGCAGGAAAAATCGGCAGAAACGACCCGCCACTTAGAAAAGCGGCACTGGAACTTGCATGTGAAAGTATTTCCGATTTAGTTGATTATGCTGATAATGTAATAATTTCTGTTGAAAATCTACCTGTTCGCCGAGCATTTCTTGGAAACAAAATAGAAGAACTTGAAATGATTAAAAGCGAATGCGGATGTAATTTAACCATAGATGTAGGGCATGGAAATACAACAGGAAATACAGAGGAATTGCTGAACCTAAAAGATATAACTTATTGCCATTTAAACGATAATGATGGAATAAAAGACCAGCATATTACATTAGGTGAAGGTACTCTAGATTTAGAATTGCTTAAAAAAGTTAAAAAAGGAATTATAGAGCTGAATAATTTTGATAATATTTTAAAAAGCAAAAAAGTAATTGAAAACATTATTTAAAAATCAATATCTTTAATTTCACGAATGCTTTCAATGATATAGTCAGTTTTATCCATTAGTTTAGGTGAGACTTCTTCCTGCTGTTCAATGGTTAATACACTAACATCAGCTTGTTGAAACGCTAAAATATCATTTAAACCGTCTCCAACCATCATTACTTTATATCCCTTATTTTGAAGAGATTTAACAACTTCACATTTTCCGCGAGTAGAAACACTGCCATGAGCATTATCCTTACTAATATTCAGCATATCAGCGAGCCTGTTAATAGCACCTTTTCTATCTCCAGAAGCTAAAAATATTTCATGACCTTGAGATTTCAAATAATTGACAGTATCAACAACACCATCAAATAAATGGCCTGCTGAAGTAATCGTATAAGCTATAGTTTCAATATCTACATCAATTATAACAGCTGATCCATTGCATAGCTCCATATGAGAAACTTTTTTTTCTAAAATAGGAAAGCCATCGGTAATGTCTGATACAACAGCTGATTTTTCATTTAACAGTATTTTCCTAATCTCATCTTTAGTGGTTTCAAAGTTAGTGAAACTTACATCAAAGTCTATATCATATTCCTTGATAACATCTGAAATCAGTGTATTGGAATCTAAATCCAGCAATTTATTTGTATTGTATTGAAGCACAACCAAAGCTAAAGAGTCATTTTGATCTATTAAATCCAGCGAATTAATATCAGTGAAAATATTTCCTGACATAACATCCTTAATAACCCTATAACGCTCAATTAATGTCCCAGAATTATCGAATACAACAGCCTTTTTCATATTTAATAATACAATCTTGTTAATATTTAAAATTTTTGAGTTGTTATAAGTTATAAGTTATACGAGAAAAATTATACTTATAAGTTATAAGTTATAATTAAAAAACTAACTTATATAAACATTGAAAAATAAAACTATATCTATTATATTTATCTAAGGTGTTTTAATGAATGTTATTGAAAAATTAAATTCCATCAAAAATGGAGAATTAACCGCTAAGGAAAATGTTGAACACTTCCTTAAAGTTATTGAAGAAAAAAATGACTCCATTAATGCTTTCATAGAATTAAACGAAGAAAATGCATTGAAACAAGCTGAAGCAGTTGATGCAAAAATAGCTAATGGAGAAGAAGTTGGAAGCTTAGCAGGTTTAGTGTTTGGTATTAAGGCAAACATTAATGTAGAAGACTTGATTATTTCTGCAGCTTCAAAAACATTGGAAAATTATTTAGGAAGTTACAATGCAACCGTAGTGGATTATATATTAGCAGAAGATGGAATAATTATTGGTATTACAAATATGGATGAATTTGCAGCAGGCAGTTCAACTGAAACTTCTTATTATGGACCAACTCAAAATCCTAATGCTTTAGGTAGAATTCCTGGTGGATCATCAGGCGGTAGTGCAGCAGCTGTTGCAGCTCAAATGTGTGATATTGCATTAGGTTCAGATACTGGTGGATCCATTAGAAACCCTGCATCACACTGTGGTGTTATTGGATTTAAACCAACTTATGGTGCAGTATCAAGACAAGGTTTACTTGATTTATCAATGAGTTTAGACCAAATTGGTCCTTTTGCAGAAGATGTTAGTGGAATTGCACTCGCATTAAATACAATTGTTGACTATGATGAAACCGAATGTACCACATTAAACTGGGATAAACCGGACTTCAGTGAATGTTTGGAAGAAAAATCCCTTGAAGGAATGAAAATAGCTATCTGTAATGATTTTATTGAAGTAACAGATGATGAAATTAACAAAACTGTAAATAAAGCTATTAATAAATTAGTTGATGCTGGTGCTGAACTTGTAGAAGTTTCATTTAACCATATTGACTTATGTTTACCTACATATTACTTGATTAACTATGTTGAATTCTTCTCAGCTACAAGAAAATATGACGGAAGAGATTACGGATACAGAATTGAAGAAGTTTGTGGAGATGAAGTTTTAAGAAGAATTAAAATTGGTTCTCACATTGCACAAGCTGAATTCAGTGGAAAATACTATAAAAAAGCTCTCAAAGCAAGGTCACTTATTCGTAATGAAATCAACTCAATGCTTGAAAATGTTGACTTGATTGTAGGTCCTACTGTTCCTAAACTTCCTCACGAAATTGGTGAAGAATTGGACCCAATGGAAATGTATGCTTATGACGTTTTAACTGTTATTGCAAACCTTGCAGGTATTCCGGCAGGAAGTATCCCAGCAGGTACAGTTAACGATATTCCAGTAGGTCTTCAAATACAAGCCAAACCTTTAGATGATGAAAAAATCATCAAGGCTATGAGTGTATTTGAAAATACTCAATAAATAGGGTTATTTAACCCTAACCACTTATTTTTTTATTAATCCTCGATTTTTAAGATTCAAAAAATAACCACCAAATAATAAATGTTAATAACACATTTTGTTATAAATTTAAACAATAAAGGTACACTGGTGGTTAAAATTAAAAAATCGATAAAATATATAATTTTATTGTCAATTATTGCACTATTTTTAAGCATGACCTATGTTTCAGCAGAAAATGTTACAATAACTGATAATGATAAAAATGCAGAAAATATAAACATTGAAACACAGGATGTTACAATGTATTATAAATGGTTCACGACTTAATGTTGAACTGTCTGACAGTGATAACAATCTAATTTCAAATAATAATGTTACAATAGACATTAATGGAGAAAATTATACAAAAACAACTGATTCAGATGGTAAAACATCATTAGCAATAAATTTAAATCCTGGAAAATATTTAGCTAATATCGCTTTTTTAGGAAATGACAAATACTTAAATGCTAATACAACTGCAAATGTAGATGTTTTATCTACAATAATAGCAAATAACTTAACGAAATACTACAAAAGTAATTCACAATTTGAAGCTAAATTTTTAGATGGTAAAGGTAATCCATTAAGCTATGACGAACTATTCAATGATGCTCAAACTGCTTTAAATTCTAATGGAAATGGAGTTATTCCATTTAGATGGGGAGTAACAAACTTTTTGAACTTTAATGATTTAACAACACTTTAGTAGTTATTTTTTATAACTACATTTTTTTTCTTTTTTATATTGACCTTAAAAATTTTACACTTGAAATGCATGTCAAAAAAAGTTTAAAAATAATTAAAATCATATTATAAGTGAGGTTATTTTTATGACAAAAATTGGACTTGCATATGTTAAAGGTGCTGTTCCTGGATTTGAAGAGTTTGGAAAATTGCCAACAGATATAGTAAAGGAAAACGGTTTAGTTAATGGAAATAAAGCAAGTGAAGAACTTGATGCATTAATTATACCTGGTGGAACCTTAATTGAATCAAATGACATTAATATGGATTTAAATAAGGAAATCCTGAAAATGGCAAAAATGGGAAAACCAATTATTGGAATCTGTGCCGGTTTTCAGCTGCTTTCAAATCAAATAGACATCGGGAGAAAATCTGAAGTGCCAATTGTAAAGGATGGCCTTGGATTGATAGATGTTGAATTTTCACCTTTGATTACAAGTGACAGAGTAATAGCTAAAGTATATGATAACTCATTTTTAACTAAAAACCAAACTGAAGACGTAAACGGTTTTCACACACATACATACGGAAAGGTAGTGGGTGATGCCAAGCCATTATTCTACTCAAAAGTCCAAAGAATGAATTATGGAGATACAAATAAAGCTGGAGATTATAATATATTCTCTGGAGCATGTAATGATGACGGAAATGTTATTGGAACAATGATACATAATATATTGGATGAAAATCCGATATTGGTAGAAAATCTCCTAAATCAGATAGATGCAAATGATATTGATGATATTTACAATAGAAACAAAGATGTTAAAGAATATATTCAAAGAGAAGTGGGAATAGGAACCGGTATAAAAATACCTCAAAAAAAGATTAACAATAAGCCTAAATTTTTAATGATTGGAAGTAACGGATCTGATTCAGGAAAGACATTCATTTTAACGGGTCTGGCAGGTGCACTTAGAAAAAGAGGATATAAGGTGGCTCTTTTAAAAGTTGGTCCTGACGTTAGAGACATTATTCCAGGATTATACTTGACAAAAGATTACATGAATGAATTCAGTTCCATTAAAATCGGACATTTAGGCTGGATGGATATTGAATCTACAATAGCTAAATTAAACTCATCAGATTATGATATTGTATTAATTGAAGGCGTTATGAGTGTTTTTACTGGTCTATTAAATGAAAAAGTTCCATTTTCAGCTGCTGAAATTGCAATGTCATCAAACATTCCGATGCTGTTAATTTCAGGCGTTAACAAAGGTGGAATTGAATCCGCAGCAGTTGATTTAACAGCACATGCAAATATGTTGGAAAAGTTTGGTGTAAATGTTAAGGCAATATTATTAAATAAAGTATATAATCAAAATATATTTGATAATGTTGTTCCTTATATTAGAAACAATACCAAAGTAGATGATATATTAAGTGTCGGAAAACTTAAATTGGAAACAAGAGGTTTCACACCAGAAATAGAAATCAGATATGACTTATTTACAAAAGCGGCACTAGATTTAGTAGAAGAATCAATAGATGTAGAAAAAATAGCCAATATGGCAAGTGAAGTTGAATTTAATCGTATAATTCCATTTAATGAAATAAAAGATAAGGTGATATAATGGCTCTTAACTTAAGCCCAGAACAAGGTGTTAAATTAACAAAAAAAGATAGGCATCAGGTAGCAAAAAAAATAAAACAGGGCTGGAAAGCAACTTGTTTAATTCCTGATTATGTATTTGATGAAAATGGAGATATTCAAATAGCTTCTCCAAAAAACCGCCGTGTAGTTAAAAAAGTTAAAATAATGGATGATGGAATCCATTTTGAAAAAGCGCTTAAAAGTAAAACACTGAGAATTACATGGGATAAAATATCTCAAGTAGAACCTACAAAAGAAATACGTGACGGTTTAAAAATAGGAATGCATGACGGAAAATATGTTGTATTCAGCATTTATAACTCATACAAGATACAACAGATTACCCAATTTATAATTAACTATATTCAAAATAAAAGGATGGATAATACTAACATGTATAGTTAGTATTCATCTAAATATTTATTTATGATGTCTTCGCCTCTAAGCAAGACTAATCCATTTTTTTCAGCATATTTACGAGCATCAGCAATTGAAGTAGCTTGTCCGGTTTCACCATCCATCATCTCACAAACTACACAAACTGGAGTAACACCTGCCATCTCACATAATGCAAGACCGATTTCAGTGTGTCCTCTTCTGTTTTTTACAAGACCATCTGCTCCTCTTAAAAGACAAACATGACCTGGTGATCTAAATGTTGCACCAAATTCATCAAATCTTTCGTCTTTCATCATTTTAGCCATTTCACTAATTGTCATTGCCCTATCGTGGTCTGTTACACCAGTGAAAGATTTTCTATGGTTAGTCCATATGGAAAATGAAGATCTTTCATCATAAGGAATGTCAGTAGGTGCCAATTTTGCTAATTCGGGATATTTTTCAGTTGCTGCTTTCATAATATCCACCATGAATGGTAAATGAATAGCTTCACAGAAATCTGCATGTAAACAATTACAGATTAAACCACCGGCATCGTTTCTCATAGTAGCAATGGATTTTGGGGTTACAAATTCTGAAGCGATAATCATATCAACTTCTCCTTCCCTATCATCATCGTCATAAACTAGAACGAATTCACCATTTTTAATAGCTTCTAAAGCCTTATCTAAATTTGTTTCTTGATTCATAGTAATGTCTCCTTGTGTACTAGAACCAGGGCTAAAAAAAATAATTTACTTATTCTCTTCCATCCGGACTATCACCGTCGGTTTTGGAATCTCACCAAATCAACACTTTTTTGTGCTCGTGGACTTATATAAAAATCACCACCGGTGGAGAATTTCACTCCGCCCTGAGAACGTATAAAAAAATATATCAATTATTATATAAAATACTTTTGATTTAAAATTCTAAACTTACAATGTCGCCGTCTTTTAAATTTAGTTCATCTCTTAGTTTTTTTTCAGCAATAAATTCCAAATAATTTTCAGTATGTTCAGTTTTTGCTGGAAAAACAATAGCTCCATTAACTTTATCATTCAAAGTAGCATCAATATATTTTACAGCACCAAAACCCTCTTCCGGTTTGATAATATTTTCACAACTATTTTTAACTTCATTAATCTGGTCTAAATGTTCTTCCGAAATAATAACATTCAGAGTTCCGGGATATGGCTTAAAACCACATTTTTTAATGAAATTATCAACATAAAAATCCTGTGAAAGGAAAAAAGCTGCTTTTCCCAAACCACTTGTAACTTCACCATAAAGTTTCATGATATTACCTCTATATAATGATTGTTATTTATTTACATATTTATATTAATTATTAAAAACAAAAATAATAATATAAATTTTGAAAGGTATAAAAATGGAAGTTAAGAAAATTGAAACAGATGTTTTAATTGTCGGATCAGGTGGTGCTGGTTCAAGAGCAGCTATTGAAGTAGATAAAGCTGGAGTTAAAGCTACAATTGTATCAAAAGGACTGTCATTTAGGTCAGGCTGTACTGGAATGGCAGAAGGTGGATATAATGCTGTTTTTAAAGCTGTAGATGAAGAAGATTCAATTGATGCACATATCAAAGATACACTAGAAGGTGGAAAATACCTTAATGATAAAAAGTTAGTCAATATATTAGTCGAAGAATCCCCCAAAAGACTAATAGACTTGGAAAACTATGGTGCATTATTTGACAGGCAGGAAAACGGCAAAATTGCACAAAGACCTTTTGGTGGTCAAACCTATAGAAGAACATGCTTTGAAGGAGATCGTACCGGCGCCGAATTACTAAACGCACTGAAAGAAGAAATCATTAAAAGAGACATTGAATGCATTGAAGAAGTAATGATAACTTCTCTTATTCAAGATGGTCTTCAAGTAATCGGAGCGACAGGATTCGATCTGAAAGATTCCAGCATGATTTACTTTAAGGCTAAAGCTGTTATATTTGCTAGTGGCGGAGCCGGCCAATTATATCCTGTAACTTCCAATACCTTTCAAAAAAATGGAGACGGCTTTGCAATAGCTTACAGAGCCGGTGCAAATCTTATAGATATGGAGCAAGTACAATTTCACCCAACGGGAATGGTAAGTCCAAAATCTAAAAGAGGAGTTTTAGTGACTGAAGCTGTAAGAGCGGAAGGTGGAATTTTATTAAACAAAGATGGTGAACGTTTCATGAAAAAATATTCACCTGAAAAAATGGAATTGTCAACCCGTGATGTAGTTGCAAGATCAATTTATCAAGAAATCATTGAAGGAAGAGGAAGCGAACATGGCGGAGTATATCTTGATATTTCACATGTAGATGATGAAATAATTGAAGAAGAATTAGACACAATGGTTTTACAATTCAAAAATGTTGGTGTAGATATTAAAAATGAACCTATAGAAGTAGCTCCAACAGCACATCATTTTATGGGCGGTATTAAAATAAATACTGATGGTTCAACATCAATTCCTAATTTATTTGCTTGTGGAGAAGTATCCGGTGGAGTTCATGGAGCAAATCGTTTAGGTGGAAATGCTCTTGCTGATACTCAGGTATTTGGAAAAATAGCTGGTGAAAATGCAGCTAAAAAAGCTAAAGAAACTTCTTTAAAGACAAATGATGAAATGTTTTTAGCTGAAAAAGAAAGAATCGAAGGTTTAATTAAGCCTGGATCAATTAAACCATTAGAATTTAAAGAAAACATTAAAAACTTAATGTGGGAAAAAGTAGCTATTGTGCGTGAAGAAAAAACATTGAATGAAGCTTTACGGGAATTACAACAAATGCAGAAAGACTTAGATAAGTTGGATGTATGTGATGAAAATCAATATAATACTGAATTGTTAACTGCTCTTGAAGTAATTAATATGGTTGAAATCTGTATATTAGTTGTAAAATCAGCTATATTACGTCGTGAAAGTAGAGGAGCACACTTTAGAAGCGATTTCCCAGAAACTACAGATGCTTGGAAAAGAAGCATAATAATAAATAAAAATAAAATAAAATTTGAAGCTAGATAGCTTTTTTAAGCTGATCTATTGCTTCTCTTGCTTTTTGATAAACTTTATCTTCATCTAATGTAGTTAATTTCTTATTTTCCATTAATATTACACCATTACAAATAGTTGTATCTACATTAGACCCATTTGCAGAATAAATAACATTAGAACTTAATTTAGAACTGTCCGGAACCATATTAGCATTATTGGTATCAATTAAAATTAAATCTGCTTTTTTACCAACCTCTATGCTTCCAATTTCATCATCCAAACCAAGTGCTATTGCACCATTGATAGTTCCCATGGCTATTGCTTCATCAGAGGTTAAAACCTTTGGATCAAGAGTTGATACCTTTTGTAGTAAACTGGCGGTTTTTAACTCTTCAATAATATCCAGATTATTATTTGATGATGCACCATCAGTTCCAATAGCAACACAAATATCATTTTCAAGTAATTTTGATACAGGAGCTATTCCTGATGCTAATTTCATATTACTGCATGGATTATGTGAAATTTTAACATCATGTTTTTTGATTATTTCGATTTCCTCATCACTTAGCCATACACTGTGAGCACATACAACATCAGGACCTAAAAATCCAATGGAATCCAAATATTCAAATGGTCTTAGACCTTTTTCAGAGCTAACATCATTAATTTCTTTTTGAGTTTCACTGACATGTATGTGAATTTTAATATCATTTTCATCAGCCAGTTTTCTAACTTCTTTTAATAGTTCTTCAGAAGCTGTGTATGGTGAATGCGGTCCGAAAAATACTTTAATTCTTCCGTCAGCTGTATTATGACAGTTCTTAAATAATCTCATGTTTTGTTCGATTTCGGCTTTTCTTTTTTCTTCATCACCAAAATCTATCATACCATATGATAAAGCTGCCCTTATTCCTGACTCTTCTACAGCCTTTGCAACATCTTCCATGTAAAAGTACATATCTGAAAATGTTGTAGTTCCGGATTTAATTAATTCGACTGCTCCTAAAAGAGCTCCAATATAACAATAATTTCCATTAAGATTAGCTTCCATAGGCCATATATTATCATTTAACCATTCATCAAGAGCTAAATCATCAGCAAGACCCCTAAATAATGTCATTGATAAATGGGTATGAGTATTTACAAAACCCGGAAGTAAAATTTTATCAGTTGCATCGATAACCTTATCTACATTATTATCTGTAATTTCATCGTTTATTTCAAAAATCAAATCATTTTTAATTAATACATCCTTTTTTCCTTTGATTTCATTTACAGAATTTAAAATAGATGCATTTTTAATTAATATTGTATTATCTGCCATAATAACACCTTAAAAAATAAAAATAAAAAAAGTAGGACTTATAAAAATTATAAGTCTAATTCATTTACTGCGAATTTAATATCTTCAGCTTTAATAGTTTTACGTTTTGCTAATCTTGCAGCTTCGTTAGCTTTGATAGCAATGTTACGTGCGATTTCTTCTAATGCATCAGCTAATTCAGTTTTTGCATCTTCACTTACTCTTTCTGCACCAGTATCTTTAATGATTCTAGCAATAGGAGCTTTTGGGATTTCAGACATAATTTTCACCTCACTTAAATTCAATCATTAACTTATGAGGATAATTGATTTATCATAAGTTATTCTAATGTATTAACTGATTAAATATTTAAATATTTTGGAATTTTAAGGATTACCTAAAAAAATTTTGATGAAAAAAAGTATTTTAAACATAATATATATAAAAAAAATAAGTGGTGTTGAAATGAAATTAAAAATTGCAGTTCCATCAAAAGGAAGAATAAGTAATCCATCAATAAATATATTAGAAAAAGCTGGATTAGGTTTAAAGTATAATAATAATCGAAAATTAGTCTCAAAAACTCATAATAAAAATATTGATGTAATGTTTGCAAGAGCATCAGATATCCCGGAATTTGTATCTGACGGAATTGTTGACATGGGAATATCTGGTATTGATTTAATAAAAGAAAGTGAAAGCAAAGTAATTGAATTAACTGATTTGAACTTCGGCAAAACAAAACTCGTTTTAGCATCTCCAGAAGATTCAAAAATAAATTCAATTAATGATGTAACCTCAGAAATGACAATTGCAACTGAATTTCCTACACTAACAAAAAAATACTTTAAAAATCATGGTTTAGAACCAAAAATCGTTAAATTAAGTGGTTCAACTGAAATTGCACCGTTTATTGGTGTTGCTGACTTGATTACTGATTTAACCAGTACAGGAACTACACTAAAAATGAACCATTTAAAGATTATTGATACAATTTTAGAAAGTACAATAGTTTTAATTACAAATAAAGAATCACTTGAAAATAAAAAACCTCTTGTAGAAGCTGTAAGCAGTAGTGTTAAAGGAGTAATTGATGCATTGGGTAAAAAACTTATAATGATGAATGTTAGAAGAAAAGATTTAGATGCAGTAAGAAAATTAATGCCTTCAATGGAAGGACCTACAGTTTCTGAAGTTTTATCAAAAGAAAAAACAGTTGCTATTCAGGCTGTTGTTGATGAAGATGAAGTATTTGAACTTGTTAATAATTTAAGAAATGCCGGTGCTAAAGACATTCTTGTTGTACCGATTGAAAGAATAATATGAAAATTGCAATTATTTATTCAACATTGATAGATGATACTAAAAAATCAGCTAAAATACTGAAAGAGTTGATTAATGCAGAAGTAGTGTTAATATCAATAGATAATGTGAAAGACATTTGTCTTTTAAAATACAACTTTATAATTTTAGGTGCATCAACCTATTATAAAGTTCAGGGATCTTTTAAACAATTCATTTCAAGAAATACCAAAACACTGCTTGAGAAACCCTATGCATTATATGTAAATAGTGATGAAAATTTAGACATAGTTATAAATTTGAATAAAGTATTTTCAACGGAAATTATAGAATCTTCAAGACTATGTTCAAACTTCGGTTATAATATCAACACAGATATAGGAAACTTCATCCAAAGAAGAAAATCTAAAAAAATTATAGAAAATAATGAAACAATACCTTCATTGAACAAAGATAAAATAGAAGAATTTGCAAAAATAATTAATGAGTTAATTGAAAAAAGGGTTGATTAAAATTTTTGAGCTAAAAAACATAATATCAATTAAAGATTTTAAAAGATCAGATATTGATTATATTTTAAATGAAGCATCTACATTAGAAAATGTTGCCCAATCTAAAGAAATTTCAGAAGAATTAAAAGGAAAAATATTGGGATTAATGTTTTTTGAACCATCCACAAGAACAAAAATGTCTTTTGAAACAGCTATGAAACGTCTAAGCGGACAATGTATAGGTTTTGAAAATACCGGTTCTTCAAGCGTGTCAAAAGGCGAAAGCATAGCAGACACTGCAAAAATGTATGAGGGATACTGTGATGCATTAGTAATAAGACATGAAATGGAAGGAGTATCCAAATTTATATCTGATGTGGTAGACGTTCCCGTAATAAATGCAGGTGACGGTGCAGGCCAACACCCAACCCAAACATTGTTAGATTTATACACCATCAAAAAAGAAATCGGCAATATCGATAACATAAAAATAGCATTAATTGGTGACTTAAAATATGGCCGTACAGTCCATTCATTAGCTAATGCTTTAACTTTATATGATAATGTAGAGCTTTATTTTGTATCACCGGCTGAATTAAAAATGCCTCAAGAAATTCTTCATGATTTGGATAAAGTCGGAATGTCATATACGGAAGTTTCCAATATTTCAGAGATTATTGATAAAGTAAATGTTTTATATGTTACAAGAATTCAAAAAGAACGCTTTGGAGATATTGATGATTATTTAAAAATAAAAGGCGCTTACATCATTAACAAAAAAATGTTAGAAGGTAAAGATTTAATAGTTATGCATCCTTTACCTAGAATAGATGAAATAGATTGTGATGTGGATGATACTAAATATAACAAGTATTTCACCCAAGCAGCTAATGCTGTTCCTGTGAGAATGGCTATTTTAAAAACATTAATTAAGAACAACCCTAAATAGGAGAATATAAACTTGATTCAAGTAAGTCTTCATCACATTGAAGCTTGATGATATTGGTTCTGCCTTTTCCACGACCACGTGAAACAGTATTGGTTGAAATAATACCTAACATTTCAAGTTCATTTATAAAATCAAATATTCTTCTATAAGTAACAGCATCTTTTTTGGATACTTCTGTATAAGTTTCATATAACTTACCTGAAGTAATCTCTTCATTTTCATTAGTTAATCTTAAAATAGCTTCTAAAACTCTTTGCTGTTGAGTTGGAAGTGTTTTAACGACATCTACAAATTTATCATGTTCAATTCTGTCTTTAGCCATTCTGACATGATCACTTTTAATGGATTGTGAACCTTCTTCTTCAGCAATAAAACCTGATGTTTTCAATAAGTCCAGAGCAAATCTTGCATCCCCTTCCTCTTTAGCAGCCATTGCAGAACACAATGGTATTACATCGCTTTCAACAACTCCTTCATTAAAAGCCAACTTAGCCCTTTCGTTTAAAATATCAGTTAACTGATTAGCACCATATGGTGGAAATACAATCTCCTTATCATTTAAACTGCTTGTAACTCTTGATTTAATTAATCCTTTAAAGTCCAAGAAATTACTGATTGATAAAATGGAAACATTATCCGTTCTGGTTAATGTATATAATATCCCATCTCCATCCTTATTAAGTAAAATATCGATTTCGTCCAAAATAACAATTAAAATAAGTTTTTTTCCAAATGCATTAGTTCTAAATATATCTCGGAAAGTGTTTACAACTTCCGCTTTTGTCCATCCCCTGTGGGGGACGTCACGACCAAGCTTTTGACATAATTGAGCTAAAACCTGATACTCTGTTGTATAGTCAGTACACCTAATATATTCAATCTTGATAAAGACATCCTGGTCTGCTGAAAATTCCAATAATTGTGAACGTGCAAATTTTGCAGCAGCAGTTTTTCCTGTACCTGTTTTACCATAAATGGTAATATTTGATGGTGTTACATCATTTAGGGCATCAACCCAATATCGCGCTATCTGCGTCACCTGATCTTCTCTGTGCAATAATTTTTCAGGTAAAAACCTATGATCCAAAGGTTGTTTATCCTTGAAAATTACATTTTCCTTCTGAATGTTTTCAAAAATATTCGCCATTTCCTCACCCATATAAAAAATTATGAAAAATAGAAAAAATTACATAAGTATAATTTCCAGTGTTAATATTTAAACAAGGTATTAAATAAACTTTTTCATTGAACAACTTTTAAAATTTTATATGATGTAAAAAATTAAATACATAATAACTGTTTTTTTAAATATAAAACAAACGATAAGTATTATTTCATCAGAAAAATTAGATAATAATTCTTTATTTTTAATATAATGACTAATTATTAATTTATGTTTTTAAGAAAAATAGAGTACCATTTCAATTATAAAAGTAGTATTTCAAATGTAAAAATTAATGATAAGAGGTGAAAATTGTTGTCTAACATTTGTATAGAAAAAATTTAGCAAGAAAATATTTCACACCATGTATTTTCATGAAAAAATAGATGAAAGTAGATTTAAAAAAATAAGCATATAACATAATTATAAGCTTAAATGTTACATTATATCTACTTTAACTCTTGAATCTTCAGGATTTTCATTTAATGATGAAACAATTTCATTATCATCTTCATTCTCATTTTCTAAATCCATGTTATTGAGTTCATCTTTAAATGATTTAGCATTTTCAATTTTTTCTCGGACTTTAAATAATTCATGTTCTAAATTCCTTTCATCATTTAAAAGGGATTTGATTAATGCATCAGCATTATGGTTGAAATTTTCATATACCTCAAGTACTTCATCAGCACTTAAAATTGAATTGTCTTTAAAGAATTCTTTTGTCTGTGCTTTAACAAAAACAGTTAAAGGTTTTAATTCATTTGAACTTAACCTTTCACCATATTGTATAAGTCCAGAACCTAATTCATAGAGAGATCCTATACCTCCTCTAACCATTTCTTCTAATTCTTCAGAAATTTCACTGTCTACAATTATATCTACTTTAGCAGGAGTATATTTTACAGCTAATTTTTGATCACCATTTTTTAACTCAATATTATATTTTCCAAACATTTTAAAAACTCCTTGATGTATACTTTTTTAGGATTTGTGTACCTAAATAATTAATGGAATGTTATAGTATATAAATGTTTGTATTCATAATTAAAAAAAGTATACAAAATATAAATTATAAATTCAAAAATAAAAAAAGTATACTTAATAAGAATAAAATACTCCATACATTTATCTTAATTATGAGAGAGTGAGAGGAGCATTTCAAGTGTAATCAAATTTTGTAAAAAAACAAAATCATGACATGTATTTCAAGTGTAAATAAAAAATTAAGTTTTTAAAAACATGTTTAAATTAAAAATAAATAAAAATAAAGTCTTTACATTAAAATTAGAGCAAAAAAAATTAAGGTGTTTTTCAAGTGTATTTTTCACTTGAAATATACCTCTTCATTCAAAATATACCTTCGTTTAGCTTTCACTTGAAATATATGTCCCTCTCTCTAGATGAACATTGAATTTTCATTTGAAGGTTCGGTAGTTGTAGGAGCACCTACAGTACCAAAAGTTCTTTCAATCATCCATACACATTGTATTTTAGCTTTGAAAACCCTTTTAAGTGCATCAAATAAAGCATTTTTAGATATTCCATCTTCAAAAATCTGATAAGTGATAACATACTGTTGTAATAAGTTAGTATTTTGATCAACAGCTAATTGACAGTCAACTAAAAATTGATTGATTGACATGTTTAAATCTAATAAAAATTCAGTTCTTTCTTTAGGAGAACTAGTATTCATTAATTCTAAATGTTGTGGTGAAACCTGTGTTGCACAAGCCATTACAATAAAATCTTTTCCTTTTGGTTTAACAATATCCATTATATTGTCTTTTGGAAACTCAATAATATAATGAAAATCAGCATTATCATCAAATTTTTTTTCTCTAAATAATCCTTCATCTACTATCCAATTTTTTATTGTTTCTTCATCTATCATTTTTATCACTATTTTATTATTAAATTAAATAATAAAATATTTATTTTTTTATTATAAATAGTTTATATTATGTTAGAAGTTTACGAATTTATTATTATATCATTAGTTTTTAGTTTATTAATTGATGCAATTTTTGGTGAACTTCCAACTAAAATCCATCCTGTTGTCATAATAGGAAAAATCATTGATTTTTTCAAGAATATATTCATAGGGTTAAATAGCAGATGGTCTGGCTTTTTTACAACATTATTTACTATTTTTGTTTCATGTTTATTTTTAGTATTAATAATGATTTTATTTTCATTTAATTATTATTTATTTATCATATTTTATTCTATTATATTGTCATCAACATTTTCAATTAAAATGTTATTGTCAACGGCTAAAGATATTGAAAAAGACCTGAAAGAAGATCTTGATAAAGCAAGAAAATCAGTATCATACCTGGTCAGTCGTGATACTGATGAGTTAACGGAAAGTTTTATTGTTTCTGCAACAATCGAAAGTATGACAGAAAACATAACTGATTCTTATATTGCTCCAATTTTTTATTTTTTCATCGTTTCAATAGTATTATTGTTATTTAACGTTGATTATTATATTATTTTATTATTGGTTCCATTTATATATAGAATATCAAATACTCTCGATGCAATGCTTGGATACAAAACAGATGAACTGAATAAAATAGGTTTTGTACCGGCAATTTTAGATGATATCTTAAATTATATTCCTGCCAGAATATCAGGTATCTTTGTTATAATATCCGCTTATTTATTAAAATATAATGGAAAAAATGCATATAAAATAATGAAACGAGATGCAAGAAATTGTCCCAGTCCAAATTCAGGTTATACAATGGCCACAGCAGCAGGTGCACTTGATATTCAGTTAATAAAAAAAGGTACCTATGTTTTAGGAGATAATAATCATGAAATCAGTGTTTTGGATATTTCAAAAGCAATTAGATTAACATCTCTGACAATAAGATTATTTACATTATTTATAATATTAATATTAACAATAGTTTATATAATATGAAATTATGATTTTTTCAAAAGTTGTTGCTATAAAAAAAGAATAAAGGAAGGATTAAATAATTTAATCCTTAATGATTATTGTATTTGCAATTTTCATTTCATCATACTGTGAAGTAATGATGTATTCACCAGCCATTAAATTAATGTTTAACTTAGCTATACCTTTGGAATCCGTGTATCTTGTGTAGAATACTCCGTTGATATTGAATGTAACTCCAACTTCTGCTAATGGATTTCCTTTACCATCTAAAACAGTAACATTAAATGTTGAACCATCTTTATATTTCATCTCCAAGTCAGTGGCGTTTAGGGTAGGCAATACTGTAATGTTATATGACATTTGAAGACCGGTCAATGGATCAATTGCCGTTAATATATAGTCACCAGGATTCAAGTTAATGTTTAATTTTGCTGTTCCGTTTTCATTGGTTGTACGATTGTAAAATACACCATTAATGTTCATTGTAATGTTAACACCAGGTACTGATTTACCTTGACCATCAATTAATGAAATGTAGAATTGTGATTCATTTTTGAAGTACTTTACTAGGTTGTCGGCTATTAATGTTGGCAATACTGTAATAGTAT
Source organism: Methanobrevibacter sp. (assembly GCF_045646045.1). Classification (GTDB taxonomy): domain Archaea; phylum Methanobacteriota; class Methanobacteria; order Methanobacteriales; family Methanobacteriaceae; genus Methanocatella. The sequence continues at coordinate 39,086 of NZ_JAZRJY010000087.1, forward strand.
TTTCAACTGTATTATTATTGTAGGTTGTTTTTATTGTGTAGTTGCCTGGATTTAAGTTGATTGCTATAGAAGCAGCTCCATTTTCATCACTTACTCTGGTATAATTTCTGCCATTGATTTCAAAGGTTACAGTTTCGTTAGCAACGTCTATTTCTGCAACAAAATTGGATTCATTTTTATATATTTTAACTAAATCTTGGGTGTAAATAGGTAAATCAAATGCGTAGACTTTTAAACAAACGGTTCTATTTAATGAAGAATAATCAATCCAATTTTCACCATCTGAACTTACAAAGCTGGTATTTTCCTTGTAATGTTGTCTTGATTTGAATTGATAAGGAATCATGTTATTTTTAAGGACCACTTTAAATGTATCATTTTCTTTAACTGGGATATATTCATTTAATTTAATAGTTTTAAATCCTGGAAATTCGCTTGTACCATTTTGTGTGATTTTTAACTCATCATTAACGTATATTTTAAGTTCATAATCTATGTTTGAATCGTTAAAGTAAGTACCAACTCCACCTAAAAGGTTATTAGAAATGGCAGTGTATTCATTTGAATAATATGTGTAATTTTTATCTGTTTCTCTAAGTCCCATTAAATCAGTCTGGTAATTATATTTGTAATTTTCAGTATTTTCAAATATAAATGCTATTCCATATACTGGTTTATAATGTGTTAATAGTGTAGTATCATAATATGAAATGTATTGATATCCATTTTCGCCTATATCGGTACCCCAACTGTTTTTTAATATCCAAGCACCATCACCTGGAGGTGTAATATTGAATTTATCTTTACTATAGTTATCATCCCATCCAACTAAAGAAACAAGGTGGTTACATTGGTAAATATCCTTATGATATATGGAAACATCATCATCAAAGTACTGTCCGTCACCAAGGTCCATTACTGCTACAGCACCGTATTTTAGTATTGCTTGTTTGATTAAATTATTTGTTTCATTAGAATTAATGCGATCAGCAGTTTTTTTTACAGGAATTAAAACCGCATCTTGAACATGGATTTTATTCACATCAAATATAACATCAGATATTTTTCCCTTTTCATCATAAGTATCATATTCTTCAGGTATTGGCCCAAACCAATTTAATATAAATCCTAACGCAGTTGTTGAAAGACCTCCTTCAATATTTTCATCGTTTCCATATCTACTATAGATTATTCCGTTATTTCCTATATTGTTTTCTGAAAAATCATATTCCACACCAGTTGCTTTTAATAAAGCAGATTCTAAACTGGCTAATGTACCAAAAACCCAGCAATAACCCTTATCTAATTGATCTTTAACAGGACTAACCCATCCCCATTCACGCAAATCAAATTTGGCGGGGAGGTTTGCAACATCAATGCTATTATTTATTAACTCGATTTTTATTCCTTCATTAACAACTACCTGTGGATAAATTTTATTGTCCCAACTAAATTCATCATTATTTACAGTGTTATTCTCATCAAGATATTTGACAGTGAAAAATGAAGAAATACTGTACTTAGAATTGTTAAAAAATGAATTTTTAATATATGAACTGGAATCATAAGCATAAATCGTGCAGGGATTTAATAAACTACTATTTTCAACTTTATTTCCAATAAAGCACACATTATCAATAGTTAAATTTGATAATTCAGCGTAAATTGCTCCGCCATTTTTAAAAGCAGAATTATTAATAAACTCACTATTTTTTAAGGTAAAATTTGTCAAAGAAGTATATATTGCCCCAGCACTTACACCTGCATTATTATTGATAAATTTAGATTCTTCAATATTTAGTTTACCATTTAACTGTAATATAACACCGCCAAATTCACTATTACAATTAATGAAAGTTGTATTAACTACATTAATGCCTTTTGAATTATCTTCAGCCTCTGCACATATTACTCCACCATTTTTCTGAGATTTGACATTTATAAAGTTACAATTTTCGATATTAATGTCATCTAAAGACTTATAGATTATTGCACCTCCGGTTTTCAATGCAGTCAAGTTAACAAAATCACAATTTATAATTTTTCCACTAGTTTTAATAGAATAAATTATACTAGAATAATTACTAGTTATATTTGCAAAAGTAGTATTTTCAATATAAATTAAAGAATTTCCCAAGTAAAATAAACCCCAATTCAATTCATTATCACTGATAATTGTAGCATTCTTCAAGTTAAATATAGCATCATCTATTGAAAGAGCATTTCCCTGTTCACCTGCTTTGTTGTTGCCAAGTATTATGTTGTTTATTGTGACCTTACTTTTTTTATCATCCGTATCTATATTAACGTATATTGCTCCACCATAGCTGGTGGCTTTGTTGTTGGTGAGTGTTGTGTTGTTTATTATAATATTGCCTCTTGCATATATTGCTCCACCATATTTGGCTTGGTTGTTGGTGAATGTGGCATTGTTTATTGTTAAATTATTTTCTGTGCTTATTGCTCCACCATATTTGGCTTGGTTGTTGGCGAATTTTACATTGTTTAATGTGATTGATACATTTGAAAAAATCGCTCCGGCATCACCATCACTCATATTTCCATTAATAAAAATAAGATTATTGATTGTTATGTTATTTCCGCTAATGTTGAATATTCTTGATTGGTTTTTCCCATCAATTGTGTGGCCGTTACCGTTAAGGATAAAATTATCCTTATTAATTAAAATTCCTGTATTTTTATCAGTTACATTGTTGAAGGCATAATCTTGATTCAAATCTAAAGATGTACCTGCATTTTCTATTTCATCACTTAAATTTGTGAATGAAGCTTCATTAGTTGTATAAACTTCATTTTGAGAATTTTCTGTACTTATAACATCTTCAGCACAGTTTTCGGCTACACAAACAAAACCAACAGATAGGATTAAAATAAGTACCACAATCATGATTTTTAAAATCTTCATATTTATCTCCATTTATTTAACATGTAAAGAAATATTATTAATAATTATACATTTTATACAGTTAATTGATATTTATTACAAATTATTCAAAAAGAGGTGGACATAAGTGTTTTAATATTTTTCTTATTTTTTATCATTTAATTATTTACACTAGGAAGTATAATCTATTATTATACTTAATTAACTTTTTAATCGTGTTTTTTAGGGTTTTAAGAGAGGATAAACTTGGTCAGCAATTATTAATTTTTTTGGACTTGAAAGAGAGACTTACTCCATAAATGTTAATTACCAAAATGATAAATATGTTAGTATAGAAGGTGGAGAGATAAGGTATTAAGTAATTGATATATTTTGTGATATTATGAAAATAGCTATTTTATCTGTTTCAAAAAAAGGTTTAGATTTGTCCTTTAAAATAAAAGATTTATTAGATAAAGATTCTACAATAATTAAATGTGATGTTTATCACAAAGATGTAAAAAACACTTTTAATTTATTATTTTATGAATATGATGCTATTATTGCTATTATGGCTTCCGGCATATTGATAAGAAGTATTTCACATTTACTCGAATCCAAAACAACAGATCCTGCTATTTTAAACATTGATGACAATGGGAATTTTGTCATCAGTATGCTTTCAGGCCATCTTGGCGGAGCAAATCAATTGACATCTAAAATTTCTACTTTAATTAATGCAACACCTGTTATAACAACTTCTACTGATGTTAATAAAAAATTAGGAATTGATGTTTTGGCAAAAGATTTGTATTTATCTATTGATAATACAAAAGAGATTTTACATTTTAATAAATCAATTTTAGAAGGTAAAGAAGTTTCTTTTACAGTCAATAGTAATGGAAATTATGATTATTTATTTGAATATCTAAATGATAATACACTTGAAATGGATGTTTCAATTTATTTTTCAAGTAGGATAAATGATAATGAAATTGAAGCAGAATGCGACAATCACAAAATTATATTAAGACCTCGCAAAATTGTCTTTGGAATAGGATGTAAGCGTGGTAAATCATCTTCTGAAATAAAAAAAGCAATTGATAAAGTATTAAATGATTTAAATATGGATATTTCTAGAATTAATATGCTTTCATCAGCTGAAATTAAAAAAGATGAAAAAGGTATACTGGATTTATCAAAAGAATTGAATATTCCTGTTAACTTTGTAGAAATAGATAAACTAAAGTTATTCAAATCAGATGATATTCAAAAATCAGATTTTGTCATGTCAAAGTTTGGAATTCCTGGCGTATGTGAACCGTCAGCATTGATTACAGCAGGATATGATTCAAAATTAATATATAAAAAAACAGCTTTTGATGGTGTTACAGTTTCGGTGGCATTGTCAAATAAAAAAATAATTAAATAAATTAGATTGCTTCTAATTTAGATAATACTTCCCAGATTAAGGTTCTAGCATGAACTGGGATGTTTGGATCATTACTGATTTCATCTAATTTTCCTAAAACAGTACTTATTCTTACGGATTGGTCTTTTTCTTCATCTTTTAAGAGTTTACTTGATTCGTTAGCTGCTTCTCTAATATTACGTGGAACACTATTTTCATTTGTGATATATTCTAGTATTTCACATACTTCGTCAATATTTTGATTGCTCATAAAAACTCCTCCTATAAATAAATAAAAATTAGTTTTTAAATATTATAAAATAATATGTTAAATCTAATATTTAATTGTTTGTAGTATTTCGAATATTTTTTTCATAGAAAAATATATATTAAGTTAAAAAATAACCTATATAACATGTCAGATGTAAGCAAAACTACAATAAATTTACCAAGTGATTTGAAAAAAGAACTTAAAATTATGGCTATTCGCGAAGATACTTCATTATCCGGATTAATATTAAAAATGATTAATGAAGGATATGAAGCCAGAACAAAAGATTCAGTTGAATGATATTAAATATCTTTCACTGAATTCAACATATAAGCTACGAATTGAGTTTTTGCAGATTCTTCAATGAATACAGCGAGAGATTCAGTTTCTTTTAGATTTTTACCAACACATATAAAACCATGATTTTTTAAAATAAGCACATCTTCTTTTTTAATGCCCTCGGATGCTTTTTCAGCAAGATCTTTACTTCCCGGTTTTTCGTATTCAATACTTGATAAATATTGATTTTTAATTTCACCAAAACCTTCTAATCTTTTAATTTTTTTATTGCTAAAAGCAAATCCAGTTGTATATGGAGAATGAGTATGAATAATTGCATTAACATCTTTTCTTTTATTATAAATTCCTAAATGCATTCCAATTTCGGATGAAGGGTTACCTTTAGTCAATATATTGGATTTCATATCAACCAAAACTATATCTTCTTCATTTAATCCATTAATGGCTTTTAAAGTAGGTGTAATAGCAATATAGTCTCCAAGCCTAATACTTACATTACCTGATTTTCCTGAAACTAATTGTTTGTCGTAAAGATTGTTGCATACTTCTATTAATTTTGAAACATTATCATACATAATATCACTAATCTATAAATCTAAATAGCTTATATTCCCCTTTGTGTATTACAGGAACCTGAGCAGGAGTAGGTTCGATGTTTTTTATTTTCTGGTATTCCGTTTGAGTCTGGAAAGTACCTGAGTTAATTAAATGTATTCCATTGTATTTTTTATAAGAATTAATGTGAATGTGGCCTGTATGGAAAATATCAGGAACATGTTCTATAACTAAGTAATCTTCTAATTCAGAAGCTAAAGGAGTTCTTTCACCATAAATAGGAGCTAAATGTCTCTTTCTTAAAAGTTCAACCATCATTTCTTCATTTTTCTCGTAACTTAAACCTTTAATAGCCATTGGCAATTCATTGAAACTTTCTCCGTGGTAAATTAACACGTTAATACCATCTAGAGACACTACAGCCGGATTACTTACAAATTCAACGTTATTTAATTGGTACAGTGATTTAGCATACTCTTCAGGAACAGCAGGCTGTGGTTCAGCAAGTCTTGAAGCATCGTGGTTTCCCGGAGTTATAATAATTTTAATGTCACTTCTTACATTTCCTAAAAATCTTGCAGCTTCTTCATATTGTTGACGAATATCTTTAATGGACAGTTCTTTGTCCTGATTAGGATAGACACCAATACCGTCAACAATATCTCCTGCGATAATCAAATATTTAATATCTTCGGCGATTTTTCTTTGTTCTTCATTACCAAATTCACAGTTAATCCAGTCAATGAACTTTTGAAATGCATCTTCAAGGAAAGTTAAACTTCCAATGTGAACATCAGATAAAAATACCACTCCAAAATCCATTTTCTTTTCTTCAATTCTTAAAACACCAGGATAAATTAACTGATTAGCTATAACGAAGTCATTATCTTTATTTGCAATTACTCCAACAACTTCATCTCTAACGAGTTTTTCGGCTTCGGCAAATAGCTCTTCATTTTTATTAGAAAATAATATTGATATAGATCCAGTATCATCTTCAAATTCAACAAATTTATGTCCATTTTTTGTGGATCTTATTTCTTTAACCATTAAAATTAAATTCAATGTTGTTTGACCGTCTTCAATATCAGCTACTTTTGTGGTCATTTTTAAATCAGGTCTTTGCCTTAATATTTTACTTAATTTTTCATATCTTGATTGGAAATAGGTAATTAAGTCTCCAATTTCTCCACTTGTATAGGATTTATTAGAACTGTCCTGCAGGACTTCAAAATCATATTCAACATCGATTTTCTCTAAATTTCTTTTAAATTCTATTTTTGTATCTTCTACTTTTTCAGATTCATCAATTTTTATTATACCTTCTGATTTTGATTCTTCTTTTTTATCTTCATTTGGAGTTGGTTCAATTGCTTCATCTGTTTTTACTTCAGCTTCTGTTTTCTTTTGAACTTCACTTGTAGTTTCTTCACTTGAAGCCACATTGCCAGTAATTACATCAATTGTTTTACCATCAACTGCTATTAAATCTACAGCCTTAAAATCGCTACTTTTAAGCTTTACAATTAATTCAGAAGCAAAATTTGTAGGATTGTCTGATTGCATTACTTTTTTATAAGCATCAGGTGATAAATTAATTCCTTTTTTTGCAAATTTAAGTAAAATATTATTTGACATATTAGTTAAAATTTTAATTTTCAATGTTTATAAACTTTGAGAATATGAAAAGGTTATATTTCCTGGGAAGGTAATTTTCAAAAATGTGATAAAAAATAGATAAAAAATAAAGATGTTTTTAATCCTTGGATTTAACGCAATGTATTTAGTATTTTTTTTTTAAAATGATGGAGTGTTGGCGGAAATTATTTAATTTTGAACATTTTTCATTTTCTCCATTTTATTTTCTTATATTAAGTTAATGATATGAATTTTATTGCACTAATAACTGAATTTAAATCCATTTTATTTATTTTTATTAGATTAAATAATCTTATTAGATTGTATGAGGCTACAATGGCAAACATTAGGTTTTGTACTCTTTTTAAACCAATTATTGGAATATGGTCATAATCATAGATTCTTTTGAAAGTTCCGTTGTGTGCTTCTACAGTCTTTGAACGTAGTTTATAGTCTTTTATTCCATCTTCAGTGGACATTAATCGCTCTACTTTGTATGTGACGTCGTGAACGTATCTTGTTATTGTTCTGTGGTTTGTTGTGTAGCAGGTTCCTTTATGTTTGCATTTTTTGCAAGCTTGGTAGTTGGAATAGACTAATTTGATTTTATTTCCTCCCCCTTTTTCTTGTGGTGCGGGATATGCACCGTCAAGTGTTAATTCTTGTTTTTCTGGACAAATAAAAACATTTTTATATTCATTAAAAACAAAATAATCTATAGCAAAATGATTATCAGGTAGATTACCTGAATTCTCTCTATTTTGCTGTTTTGTTGGAATTAAGGCAGTGATACCTAATTCTTCGAGATATTGCAAATTTGCTAGTGTTGAATATATTGTATCCGCGCTAATTTTTTCGGGTTTAATTTTTAAATTAACGAGGATTTGATTCATTAATGCAGGAATTTGATAATGGTCTGTGGGATTTTGAACTGCATTAACTCCACAAATCAACTTTGATTTTGTATCAGTCCCCAATTGTATATTATATGCAAATTTAGGATATTTTTGTCCTTTATCTTTAATTTTCATTAATCGAGCATCATGATCATTCAAAGCCAACGACACCTGACCAGAATAATCCAACAACTGCCACCAATGAAACAAAATATCAACTTTTTCTTCGTCAGATACTGATTCATCCATTAAAAAATTTCTTGCTGTTCTTCTAAGCTGTTTAATTTCATCTTTTGACAATTCTTCAACCATATAATGCTTAATTAATAGCCTAATGTCTTTTTCTTTAATTATATTAAATGGTGAATTATATGCCTTTTTTATTGTCCCATCAACCGCAATATGTTTAAAATCAGTTAAACCCAGTTTATTAGCCATAATTAGAATAAAATTCATAATTAACTGGAAAATTCCTTGAAAATACTCACGATAATCCCGAATAGTTCGATCTTTTGGTTCAATACCTTGTGAAATTAAATTATACAAATAATTAAATTTAGCATTATAAGCCAAGACTACAGAACTTGTTATTTTATTAATATAACCATAAAAAATTAGTTTAATCATATCTTTAAGTTCAAATGGAGGTTTTCCTTTACCAGACGTTATTCGTTCAATTTTAAAGAAATTAAAAGCACCATCCACAATAACAGATGCAAGATACATAAGCCGAAATTCTTCATCCATTTTATCAATTTCCCTACTTTTATCACTTAGAATCAGTGAATTTAAAATCATATAAATCAAAACCCCATATAATTAATTAAATAATTATAGAATTAACTATAATTAATTATATATTTGTAATTTATAATATAAATAAATTTTAATAACTTATAGTTAGAATAAAAAATAAATAACTAATATTATCAAATATTAACAATAATTTAAATAGTATAAAAAAAATTGAAGTTAAAAATCCCAAGAAATGAAAAAAATAAGAAAAAATCAAGCAAAAAAATTGAAAGTTTATAATTGAACTTTATTTAAAATTAATGTAAAAAATTAGTAAAAAATTGAACTGTTATTAATAACTAATAATTTCCGCCAACACTCCTTCTATAATTTCGACTTTTTCTTCCATAATTACAATTTCTTCTTCCATAAAATTATCGCCGTTTAAAATAGTTTTTGCTACAGAATAAGTGATAATGGAAAATACTACTTCACTTATTGCCATTCCAATCAAAACACCTACTCCTGAAGTAAAAATTTGGGATAACAATGCAATGATTATTATTTCAAAAATTATCAAACCATTTGTTAATACTAATGAATGATAACTTTTTCCAATTCCATCTAACATTTTATTTGATATTATCGTTATCTCTTGAGCGGATATTATGAAAATACCAAATAATGCAATATAAAATACTGATGTTTCAGCTCCTGTAATGGAAAATAAAGCAAATCCATAATCTCTTATGAAGAAGAATACTATAGTAGTAATTAGGGAAATAATTAATGAATATTTGAGTGTGTAATTATACATTTCCTTTAATTTATTGAGTTTTTTTGCACCAAATAACTGTCCACAAATAGTTACTATTGATTTACTGAATGCTTTTTGTGGTGTTGAGATTAATGTTTGAATTTGTGATGCTGTTGAATATAGTAATACTCCAATTTGACCAAGTTGGACAATTAAAATTTTATTAATATACATCATGTAAAAACTCCATAACATGTTCATGATAAAATTTGGAATAGCTACTATAAATATTTCATAAACAATTCCCACTTTGAAATATTTTAAGTTTAAAACAACTTGGGTTTTTCCACTTAAATATAAATATAAGAAACAAATGACAGAAATTGCTGTAGATACTACTGTTGCATATGCTACACCTAAAATTCCCCAATTAAAAACAAAAATAAAAAGAGGATCCAAAATTAAATTTATAATATTTGTTATAATAATTATGATAGTTGGCGTTCTAGTATTTCCTTCTGCTTGAAGGGTACTTACAAATAAATTTGAAATAAGAATTATAAATGAAAATATAAATATTGGAGTTAAATAAGTTATTGCTAAATCAATAGATTTGGTAACACCCATTATATTCAATATATCTTTTAAAAAGGGTATAGCTAATATTAAAACTACACCTAGTATGATACAAGTCAGAATACCGTGCAAAATTGAATTATATGAATCATCATAGTCTTTTTCACCTATTTCTCTTGATATTATTGAATTAGTTCCAATCCCTAATGATTCTCCAAATCCTAATATCATTAAAGTAATGGGTGGGCAACACCAATTGCGAAAAATGCTTCAGGACTTAATTGTGATACCCAAAATAAATCAATTATAGAATAAAGTGAATTAAAAAGTGAAAGAAGAAAAATTGGGGTAGAAAGTTTCCATAATGCATTCTTTGAATTATTTATTATATCTATATTTTCAGTCATTAATCATTAATTTGTTTAATTTTATATAAATAATTTATTTCAATAATAAGAGGTATTGATTTAATTCTTTAACAGGTTAATAATATGATTATTCACAGAATCCATTATATAATTGATTGCGATATTTAAAATTTTTTTTTCTTTTAGTTTTTTACTTATTTTAATTTAAATCAAAGATTTGAGTGTTTTTTTTTGGTTGTTAAACATATTATTGGTAGAATATTTTCATTGTTTTCTTAAGAAATAGGATAATGTATTTTTTCCAATTTTGTTCTTATTTTTTAAAGTACTTAAAAGATAAACATATTAGTACTAAGATTAACAAATAAATATAATAAGATAGGGTAAATTTAAGTAAAATTTTCTCTTAAAAAATAAATGAAATTTAATAAATTATTTTAAGAGAATAATTGGTTTAAACTTAGTAAAATTACAAAATACAGTTAAATATTAATTTTACAAATGTTTGCCAACATCTCTATTAATAGTATTTTGAGGAAAGTATATGAATTTGAAAGAATTAGTCACAGGAGAATCAGGTGATAAACAATTTTTATTAGGTAATGAAGCTGCCGTAAGGGGTGTAATCGAAGCAGGTATCTCTATTGCGGCCACTTATCCCGGTACTCCTTCATCAGAAATTGGAAATATATTATCTGTCTTAGCTAAAGATGCAAATATTTATTTTGAATTTTCCACTAATGAAAAAGTCGCAATGGAGGTAGCAGCAACAGCTGCAGCTTCTGGGCTTCGTTCATTTACATTCATGAAGCATGTTGGAATGAATGTGGCTGCAGATTCATTCATGACTACGGCATATACTGGCGTAAATGGTGGAATGGTAATTTTAAGTGCAGATGATCCTTCACTCTTTTCATCACAGAATGAACAGGATACACGTAATTATGCACGTTTGGCAAATGTCCCTGTTTTAGAACCTTCTAATTGCCAGGAAGTTAAGGACATGGTTAAATATGCATTTGATTTATCAGAAGAATTTAATTTGCCTGTTATTGTAAGAACAACTACTCGTGTATCACATATGCGTGGTGTAGTCGAATTTGGTGATGTTAAAGAGAATTCATCTAATAATGATAATCATTGGATGAGAGGTCATTTTGATAAAGACCCGTCCAAATATGTTCCTGTTCCTGCATTTGCAGGTAAAATGCATGAAAGATTATGTGATAAAATCAGTAAAATTAACAATGAAACAAACAATTCCAATTTTAATGATTCAACATCATTTGCTGATGATAAAAAATATGGTGTGATTTCTTCAGGAAGTGCATTCAATTATGCTTTTGATGTTATTAAATATCATAATTTGGATATGGATATCTTAAAAATCGGATTTTCCTACCCATTTCCGGATAAAAAAGTATTGGAATTTATTAAAGATTTGGATGAAGTCTTTATTGTTGAAGAAGTTGATCCTATAATGGAAAAAGAAGTTTTAGCTATTATTGGTCGTGAAAATCTTGATATCACTGTTCATGGTAAATTGGATGGAACTTTACCTCAATGTTATGAATTCAACTCTGATATTGTAAGTAAAGGTTTTAATAATGTTTTAAACTTCTTAAATAATGAAAATATTACTTTTACGGATAATTTAAATGAATTAATTAATACTATTCCATCAAGAGCCCCTGTATTATGTGCAGGATGTCCTCACAGAGCAATGTATTATGGAATTAATATAGCTATTGATGAATTAGGTTTAAAAACTTCTGATGTTGTTTTTGCATCTGATATTGGATGTTATACATTAGGTATTAATCCTCCGTACAATGCTGCAGATTATTTATTATCTATGGGTTCCAGTGTGGGAGATGGCTGTGGATTTTCAGTTTCAACTGATCAAAAAGTAGCAAGTTTCATTGGAGATTCTACATTTTTCCACAGTGGTATTTCACCATTAATCAATGCAGTTCACAATAAACATAATTTTGTATTGACTGTTTTGGATAATAGGATTACTGCAATGACTGGTGGTCAGCCAAATCCTGGTATTCCTGTAGATGGAATGGGTGATGAAGCACCGGAAATATCTATTCGTAAATTAGCTCTAGCTTGTGGTGTAGATTATGTTCGTGTAATTAATCCGTTTAACTTGGAGCAGGTTGTCAAAACATATAAGGAAGCTTTTGAAAGGGATGATACTGCAGTAATTATATCAAAAGCACCATGTACTCTAATTAAAGGTTTAACTAAAAAACCTCCAGTTAATTTGGTTGAATCTAATTGTAATCATTGTGATAAATGTGTAAATGAACTTGCATGTCCTGCTATTTCAAAAGTCGCTGGAAAAATTGAAATTGATAAGTCATCATGTGATGGATGTGGTGTCTGTATTCAGGTTTGTAAATATGGTGCATTGGAGGTGGGAAAATGAGCTACAGTATTTACATTTGTGGTGTAGGAGGTCAAGGAATTATTAAAACCTCTGTTATTATTGGTGAAGCAGCAATGAATCAAGGTTTGAATGTTGTAATGAGTGAAATTCATGGAATGTCACAAAGGGGAGGATCCGTATCAACTGAACTTAAAATAGGTGATTTTAATAGTTCAATCATTCCTGATACAACTGCAGATATGTTGCTTTCATTTGAACCTGTAGAAACGATTCGTGGATTGCATAAAGTAAATAAGGATAGTAAAATTGTATATAATACTCATCCGATTATTCCATCTTCAACAAATGAAGCTTATCCTGCTGTTGATAGTATTACAAATGCTTTAAAAGAGAATTTTACTCATGTTATTCCTATTGATGCTACTGATTTAGCTTTAGATGCTGGAAATATATTGTCTTTAAATATGGTACTTTTAGGTGCAGTAACTGCTGATGATAATTTCCCATTATCAAAAGATTCAGTAATTGATGCAATGAAAAATAACTTGCATCCAAAATTTCATGAGTTAAATTTGAACGCTATTGAAAAGGGATACAATTCAATCAAAGGTTAAATATTTATATATTATTATGATTAAATCTTTAAACAGATAGAAAAGTTGGGATATTATGGCTTACCAAATAGATAATGCTATTGTGAAAAAAGATAGGACTGGAAAATTAACACTAATTGACCCTGAAGGTCATTTTCAAGATGAAGATGCTTTCATAGCAGTTAAAAGTGATGATTTAATTACAATTCAACTTTTAATTAACAGTATCTTAAACAATGATTTTAAAAGCTGGAGAGAACTCGGTACAATTCCAGATTCAGAACCAGTTAAAAGTTTACTTCCACGTTTAGGATACTCTAGAGATGATATTGCTAAATTATTAAAAGAATTCTAATTCTTTTGGTAATTTTTACTTTTTTTTTTAAAATTTTAATTAATATTAGGTTTGTGGTGTTTAAAAAATAATAAGAAAAGATTTAAATCTTTTCTATATCGTATTTTGTAAGTATTTTTATATTATTTTTCTTAAAGACACCTTTTGCTTTTGCAGTGTCTTCTACTTTCATTGCCACAACAGCTTCACCAGGTTCATTACCTACGAATGCATAGATATATTCTAAGTTAATGTCTGCATCATCTAGAAGTGCCAATACTGAATTTAATCCATTTGGTTTGTCTTGAATTATTGCTACAACAACTTCACTTCCTTTTACAATGAATCCATCATCTTCAAGTGCTTTAGTTGCTTTTTCGTTATCTGATACAATCAATCTTAAAATTCCATATTTGGTTGTATCTGCAACAGATAATGCACGTATATTTATCCCTGCTTTTGCTAATGTATCAATAGCTTTTCTGATTCTTCCTTCTTTGTTTTCGATAAATACTGAAATTTGAATTGCCATGTTATCACCTATAACTCTCTTTCATCAATTACACGAACAGCTTTTCCTTCACTTCTTGGGAGTGATTCAGGTTCGCATAATGTAACATCTACTCTTAATCCGGTTTCTGATCTGATTGATGCTTGTATTTGTTTTTCTAATTTTTCCATTTTTCTGATTTCACTTGAGAATAATTCTTTTGATGCTTCGACTTTAACTTCCACTTCATCAAGAATGTCTGGTCTTGTTACATGTATTAAATAGTTTGGAGTACTTCCACTAACTTTAAGCAATGCTTTTTCGATTTGTGATGGGAATACCATAACACCTTTGATTTTTAACATGTCATCGCTTCTTCCAGTGATTCTAGTCATTCTAACAGTTGTTCTTCCACATTCACATTTTTCATCAATCAATGAAGTTAAATCTTTGGTTCTAAATCTTAAAATAGGCATTCCTGTTTTGGTAAGGGAAGTTAATACTAATTCTCCATTTTCACCAGACTCTAATGTTTCTCCTGTTTTTGGGTTTATTATTTCAGGATAAAAATGATCGTCTTGTATGTGCATTCCGTTTTGTTCATCACATTCCTGTGCAACTCCGGGACCCATTACTTCAGTTAATCCATAAATATTGTGAGTTTTTATTCCGAGGGATGATTCGATTCTTTTTCTCATTTCATTTGTCCACATTTCTGCTCCATGGATTCCTATTTTTAAATTAATATCTTCTAAAGGGATTCCTGCTTTTTCTCTAGATTCTCCAAGATACATTGCATAAGAAGGAGTACATGTTAAAATGTCACTTTGAAAGTCTACCATTGTATCTAATTGCCTTTGTGTGTTTCCGGCAGAAATTGGTATTGTAATTGCACCCATTTTGTTTCCACCATGATGTATTCCAAATCCTCCTGTAAATAATCCGTATCCATATGCATTTTGGATAATATAATCTTTTTCGGCACCTGCCATTTTCAATCCACGTGCAATGCATTCTCCCCATATTTCCAGGTCGTTTTGTGTATATGCAGTTACGGTAGGTTTTCCGGTAGTTCCTGAAGATGCATGGATTTCTACAATTTCTTCACGTGGAACTGCCAAAAGTCCAAGTGGATATGCTTGTCTTAAGTCACTTTTTGTTGTAAATGGTATTTTTTCAATATCTTTTAAAGTTTTTATATCTTCTGGTTTTAATCCAATTTCGTCAAATCGTTTTTTATAAAATTCTACATTGTTGTATGCTAACTCAACGGTCTTTTGCAATCGTTCAAGTTGAACCTTTTCTTTTTCTTCTTTATTCATACATTCTGCTTTTTCATCCCAAAACATATTAATCCCTATATTATTTTTTTATACATTAATAATTGGTTTTTCATATAATATAAAGATTTTTTAATTGTACAATTGTGTACTATCCATATCATGTTTAAAAATGCCTTTTCATTGCTTTTTCATTATTAAAAAATTTTTGAATGAATAATTATTTGTGGAAATTGTATTTTAATGAAAATTTTCAATGAAATAGTTTAAATAAATTAGGTAATATATAGTTAATAGTAATATGATTTAGAGGTTTATTTATGGACGTAATGATTTTAGCTATTGTTTTTATAATCTATATTTTTGCATTAGTTTTTGTAGGTTATTATGCATACAAAAAAACTAATTCCTCTGAAGATTTTATGATAGCTGGTAAAGATACTCATCCATTTATTATGGCAATGAGTTATGGTGCTACTTTTATATCGACAGCAGCTATTGTAGGTTTCGGTGGAGTTGCTGGTGAATATGGGATGAGTGTTTTATGGTTGGCATTCTTAAATATTATTATTGGTGTATTCATCGCATTTGTATTTTTAGGAAAAAGAACCCGTAGAATGGGGCATGCTTTGGAATCCTTAACATTTCCGGAGTTTTTAGGAAAGCGTTTTGATTCTAAATTTATCCATTATTTCTCAGGTTTAGTTATTTTTTGTGCAATGCCGTTATATGCTGCGGTAGTTTTAATTGGGGCTGCAAGATTTTTAGAATCTTCACTTTTAATTGATTTTAGTATTGCATTGCTTATACTATCTATTATTATCACATTTTATGTATTGTTTGGAGGAATCCGTGGTGTAATGTATACTGATGCATTACAGGGAACTATTATGGTAATTGCAATGATATTTTTACTTGTGTTCGTTTATTGGTTACTTGGAGGAGTTACACATGCAAACACAGCCCTTACAAATATGGTAAACTTATATCCTGCGGAGGCCACAGCCACAGGTGGTACGGGATGGACGAGTTTTCCGACGTTTGGAACTACATTCTGGTGGTCATTAGTATCATCCACACTTATTGGTGTAGGTATTGGTGTACTTGCCCAACCTTCATTGATTGTAAGGTTCATGACTGTTAAATCAGATAAAGAATTAAATCGTTCTGTTTTAATTGGTGGTATTTTCATTGCAGTCATGCCAACAACGGCTTATATCGTAGGTTCATTATCAAATGTTTATTTCTATCAGAAATTGGGTAAAATAGCTGTGGATGTTGTCCAGGGAAATATTGATAAAATTATTCCTACATTCATTACATCAGCATTGCCTGAATGGTTTGTATATATCTTTTTATTATCATTAATTGCGGCTGCTATGTCAACAATATCTTCACAATTGCATACTCAGGGAACAGCATTCGGTGTAGATATCTACGGTACAATAAGAAACAAATCCAAACAGAAATTGGATCAGGTTTCTATTTCTAGAATAGGTATTTTACTTGCAATTATTCTAGCTTTAGTAATGGCATTTTCATTACCTGGAAGTGTAGTTGCTCTTGGTACAAGCCTTTTCTTTGAAATCTGTGCTGCTGCATTTTTACCTGTATTTTTAGGTGCACTGTACTGGAAAGGAATTACAAGGCCGGGAGCTATTGCAGGAATTCTATCTGGAACATTGGTAAGTTTATTCTGGATGATATTTGTATTTAAAAAGACTGCTGTAGGATTAGGTATTTGTAAATTTATATTTGGTGTAGAAACTTTATTGCCTAATGCACCTTGGCCATTTATTGATGTAATGTTGATAGCTGTGCCTGTATCTGCAATACTTACTATTGTTGTAAGTTTACTCACCAAACCTCCGGCTGAAGAGGTCATTGATAAAGCATTTTCAAATATAGATGCTAAAGGAAGTGATGCATAATGGTGGTTTTTGGTATTGAAGATCCATGGATTTGGGGAGTATATATTGGAATTATATTATCCACACTTTTATGTATTGTTTATGGTGTTATAAACTGGAATAAAGGAGATTAATTTCTTCTTTTCATATTTTTTTTAAGAATTATGAATGCAAATTATGATGAAAGGATATTTACCAAATCCTTTTTCTTAATTTTTGGAGCATTATTGTTTACTGCTCTTGTGATGTATGCATTGATGTCAACTGTTACAGAGTATGCAACTTCAATGGGATCATCTGCTACAATTGCAGGTCTTGTATCTGGAATATATGTCTTTGGTGGACTTTTGTCAAGAATATATTCTGGAAATGCTCTTGAAAGGATAGGCTGGAGAAAAATAGCATTAATTTTTATGTCCATTCATTTTTTAGCTTGTTTTTTGTATTTTTTTGTTCATGATGTCAGCTTTTTCATCGTTGTGAGATTTATCCATGGTATTGGCTTTGGAGCATCTGCAAATGCAATAGTTACAATAGCTAGTGCCATACTTCCTGAAAAGAGATTTGGCGAAGCATTCGGATATTTCATGCTGGGAACTACTATTGCTATCGGTTTGGGTCCTTATATTGGGGGATATCTTTATGATAATTTTTCTTCTTTTGGCTGTTTTGTGGCTGCTATGGTCTTTTCAGCTATCGCATTATTATGTGTGGCTTTCATTGACATCAATAAATATGATTCTAAACACAAATCTAATGATAAAGAAGAAAATAATTATTCATTTTTAGAAAAAATTTTTGAGATTAAAGCGATTCCCGTTTCTTTTTTCACAGCATTAACGGCTTTAGGTTATGTTTCAATTCTATCTTTCTATAGATTGTATGCGGTCGAAGTTAATTTGGTTGATGCATTTTCATGGTTTTTTGTAATCTATTCAATCTGTCTGGTTCTGTCAAGACCTGTTGCAGGTAGAATTCAGGATAATGGCGGAGATTTAATTGTATGTGTTGTTGGAATTGTTGCACAAAGTATTGGAATTTTTTTAATTGCATTTTCACCATCTTATATTACTGTTTTCATTTGTGCAGTTTGTTTGGCTTTGGGTTTTGGTACTTTAAATTCTGCAGCCACCATTATTGTTACAAGAAATGCCTCTGAAAATCGTCGCTCTTATGCACTTTCGACATTTTTCATTTTCTGTGATGCTACAATAGGTTTTGGACCAGCATTATTGGGATTTTTTGTATCGCCCGCAACAGGTTATGCTCCATTATATTTCATTGCCTCTTTAGTAACATTTTTTGCTCTTCCAATTTCGATATATGTGCTAAAGAGGAATTAATTTTGATTAAACTAAATATTTGTCCTTTTTTTTAGTTAAACTAAATATTTAATAATTAGTTTTATATATTACTTTTCTATAAATATTAATTAAAGGTTTAAAACTTTTAAATAGGGGATGATTTTATGGCAAGAAGAACTAAAAGAAGAAGAACTACGGCTGCTAAAAAAGAAGAAGAAGTTGCAGAAGAGAAAATTGAAACTGTTGCTGAAGAAGAAATAATTGATATAAAAGAAAAAGAAGAGGAAAAAGCAGAAGGGGAAGAAGAAAAAGAAGAAGAAAAAACAGAAGATAAAAAAGTTGTAAAATTAAATTGTGTTGAATCAGTCGCTTATGAAGGTATGAAATACGTTTTTGTAGGCGCATTCATGATTGGCGATTTATTAGGCTTTTATAAGAAAAAAGATTGTGATGATTAATATTATTTAACTAAACTTAGGTTAAACTAAATTTAATCAATTGTTCCTACTTTATTTAGGTTAAACTAAAATATAAATGCTTAATTTTAAATATGGGTTTTGATAAACTATTATTACAGTTATGTGGGAATAATTTGGGTTAAATATTTTATCATCTAATGAAAAAGAAAAATTAATTTTTTCTTTTTCTCAATTTTTAATTTACTATTTTTTTCTAAAAATTTAATTATTTTGTTGGGGGAATTGATTTGAGACTAAAGAGAAATGATCCAGATTTTTTTCATATTTTCAATAATTTCAATAATCATGAAATATTGGAATATGTTTCCATATCAAAAAGAACCAGATTCATTGTAACATTATCTACTTTAATAACAAACACATCAAAAGAAAAATATGCTATAGCTGTTCGTGATGCTCTTGAAGTTTTGTCTCCTATTGAAATTAAAGAGGTTTTATATCAGGCCGTTGCTTATGTTGGTCTTGGAAAAACATTTGAATTATTTGAAATTACAAATGATGTTTTAGCAAAAAATGGTGTTGACCTTCCTTTAGAAAGTATATCTACAGTCAATGTGGATAATAGACATGAAAAGGGTTTAGAAATTCAAAAAAGATATTTTGGTGATGAAGTAATTCAGACTATGATTGATAATACTCCTGAAGGTCAGGAAAGATTCAATGACTTTTTGGCAGGATACTGCTTTGGTGATTTCTATACGAGAGATGCATTGTCCGATCAGGACCGTGAATTAATTACATTCTGTGTACTTGCAACATTGGGTGGTTGTGAGAGTCAGTTAAGAGCTCATGTTTTGGCTAATTTTAATGTTGGTAATGAAAAAGAGATTTTAATTGATGCATTAACTATTCTTTTACCTTATATTGGTTTTCCAAGAACATTAAACGCACTAAATATAATAAATGAATATTAATGCATAAAAGCATTAATATTTAAATTTTAAAGTTTCTTCAACTGCCATCATATTCCTGAATTCGGCTGTTGCATCATCTAGGTAAAATATTCCCATTTCCCATCCGTTTTCTTTATAAATGGCGGCAATTTCTGGCATCAACTCAAAGGTTTTTTCAACAAGTTCAGGATTGCTATCTGCCGTTGCGGTTCCATAATATCTAATGAATTTGTCTTTGTTTGGGCTTAGTGCAACGATTTCTATTTTCGGGTTTTCTTGGATTTGTTTCCATACTTCTTTGAATGTTCCTACTCCGAAGTATATTTTTTCATCAACTAACATATGGAATCCTAATGGTCTGCATTTCGCTTGATCACCATCTATGCTTGCAAGGAAAAACACTCCTGCTTCTGTTATAAAATCATCTACTTTTTTAATATCGGACATTTTATCACCGTTGTAACTATTTTGATTATTCTTATTATTAAATTTTTATTTAAATTCTTATTTTACTTGGATTTTGTTAGTTTTTT
>NZ_JAZRJY010000088.1:0-2225 GCF_045646045.1 Methanobrevibacter sp.
TTATTGAAAAATAGTAAAAATTTTAACTATCAAGATATAAATCAGAAGAATTAATATTCAAATTGAATTTTAATCTTTAATACTTGATAAATATACAAAATTAGTAATGTTTTTATACATTTTAAAAGTATTACTTTTTTAGTATAAGGAGGAAAAAATAAATGCATATACCTGATGGATTTATCCCATTTTGGCAATGTATAATCTATTATATCATATTAATAGTAGCACTGTACTTTGCTAGCAAATGGGCAAGAGAAAACCTTGATGAAAAACGCATTCCTCTCCTTGCAGTTCTTGCAGCAGGTATTTTTGCTATAATGTCTATGAACATGCCAATTCCATTTGGAACAAGTGGACATATGGTTGGTGGAGCATTAGTAGCAATTATATTCTGTGCACCCGAAGCAGCAATACTCGTATTTACTGTTGTATTACTTATCCAAGCTTTAGTCTTTGGAGATGGAGGAATTACTGTTTTAGGAGCTAATGTATTGAACATGGCAATTATTGGAGGATTTACTGGACTATATACATTCAAAGCATTAAAAGACAAAATCGGAATATACGCATCTGCAGGAATAGGTGCATGGTTAGCAACAGTACTTGCAGCATTAGCTTGTGCACTTGAAATGGCCGCTGCTGGAACTTTCCCATTAAATGTTGGAGTTCCATCAATGGTATTATACCACGTATTTATTGGAATAATTGAAGCAGTATTGACCGTTATTGTTTTAATGGCTTTAAATAAATTCAGACCAGATCTTTTGATTTGGAACAAAAATAAAGTCGAAGGAGGAGAATAAAATGGATAAACGTGACAAAACATTAATAATAGTTGCAATCATTATTTGTGTCATAATCTGTTGTCTAGCTCCTTTCATTGCATCAGGAGATCCTGATGGATTAGAAAAATCTGCAGAAGATGCTAAGGTACCTGAAGAGAAAGCAACTGTAGCAGTTGAACCCCCATTCCCAGATTACACATTTGAACCTCTTGAAGCCCTTGGTGAAGTAGGTGTCCTTATTTTAGGCGTGCTGCTAACACTTATATGTGGATGGGGTGTTGCTGAAATTGTAAAAAGAAGAAGTTAAATTTTAACTTCTATCTTTTTATACTATTTTTTATAAACTAATTATTACATTTAATAATAAAATTTTTTAGAGAAATATTATGGCTGATATTACAAAAGCACTTAATTTAGATGAACTTGCATCAAAGGATAGTCCAATTCATAATTTAGATGGAAGAATTAAATTAATATCCGCAATATTCATCATAGTGGTTGCGGCTTTTTCAAATAGCATATTTATACCCATTTGTTTAGAAATATTTTTATTGATTGTTCTTAAAATAGCTAAATTATCATATGCAGATTCATTTAAAAGATTGGCATTATTACTTCCTTTTGGAGGAGCAATCATAATCTTTCAACCATTCATACATCCAGGAAATGTTTTATGGTCATATTCATGGCTTACAATAACAGATACTGGGTTAAATTGGGCAATATTACTGATTACAAGAATGATTACTTCACTGACCGCGATTGTAATATTATCTTCTACAAGCCCTATGCAGCAAATTGTTGCTTCATTTAGAAGATTAAAGATGCCGAAAGATCTTGCTATGATTTTAAGTATAATGGTCAGATTTTTATTTGTATTTATTGATGAACTTGCAGCAATTAGAAAATCACAAAAATCAAGGAACTTCCATATCCATTCTAAACTGACCCCATACAAATGGAGAGTTAAACAGGTCGGATATTCTGTTGCCATGATGTTTGTTAAATCTTATGAACAGGGAGAGCGAGTTTACAAAAGTATGATAAGCCGTGGATATTCAGATGAATCCGATTTATTTAATGAAAAGACTTCACTTGAAAAATCTGATTATATATACATTATCACAATAATAATATTGGTTATAATTTTAGAAATAATTTTAATTAAATATTCAACTAATTTAGGATACTTTGGACAGAACTTATCTATAAATTAATGAGGGGAATTAAATGAGTGAAATACATCTATCAACAAAGAATTTAAACTATAGATACCCTGATGGAACCCATGCATTGAAAAATGTAAATATGGAAATTTTAAAAGGGCAAAAAGTTGCAATAATGGGACCGAATGGTGCTGGAAAATCAACATTATTTTCTCATTTGAATGGATTGACAGAACCAACATCAGGACATATCGAGCTAGATGGAAAAATA
>NZ_JAZRJY010000089.1:0-4729 GCF_045646045.1 Methanobrevibacter sp.
TTTTAGACATATTATTATAATTTATGATTGAATTATATCAATGAATATTATATACAATATATTAATTTTTTTCTATTGTAAAAGAAAAAAATACTGAAATGACCGGATAGTAAAACTTTCATTATGCATGATTTTCCCCAAATGGCATAATCTAAAAAAAGATAATTTTAAAATTTCAGTAATACATATAATATTAAAAATAAAGTAATTAAACCGGTAAATTTCAATAAAAAGGAATTTTACTTGGCTTAAGAGATATTTTAAAAAGTTAATTCAAAATCAAAATTTGGTATAAAAAAATATTTTAACTATTTTTTTACATATAATTATAATATGACAGACCAAATGTTTATGGGTGCATCAACCAAACAAGGTTATGATATTGCTACTAAAAGTAGGGAAATCATACGCGGCCTTATCGGTGATGACATTAAAGATTTGAAACCTGCTGAAAGAGACATAGTTGAGCGTATTGTTCATTCTACAGCAGATCCGGAATACGCTAAACTTGTTCATATCAGTGATGACTTTGTAGATTCTGCAATGAAATCATTGAGAAATAATGAAACAATTTTAACCGACATCAACATGGTAAAATATGGAATTACCCGTTATGATGGTGAAGTTGAATGTTACATAAAAAATGAAGAGGTTAAGAAAATAGCTAAAGAGCACCAGATTACAAGAGCTGCTGCGGCTATTAGATATGCAAGCCAAAACGACTTTGAAGGAATTGTTGTTTCTGGAAACGCTCCGACAGCTGTTTTTGAAGCTATGGATCTATATCAAAAAGGTGAAATGAATCTTAAAGCTATAGTTGGAGTTCCTGTAGGTTTTGTTGGAGCTGCTGATTCAAAAGAAGCTTTAAGAAATTCAAATATTCCTAATGTTATTACTGAAGGTCCGAAAGGTGGTACACCTATTGCTGTTGCTTGTGTAAACTCATTAATCCAACATTTATAAGTGATAAAATGACTGAAGAATTATTTAATGAATCAAAAAAATACTTCCCTGGAGGAGTTAATTCGCCAGTGCGTGCATTTAAACCTTATCCTTTCTTTGTTGAAAGTGCTGGAGGATGTAAAATAACTGATAGTGAAGGAAATACATATATTGATCACTGCCTTGCTTATGGACCATTAATACTGGGACATGCTGATCCTAAAGTTGTGCGCGAAGTATCCAATCAGTTGACAATTGGTACAGCATACGGCGCTCCAACTGAAAATGAAATTAAGCTTGCCCGTGAAGTTGTAGATAGAATACCTTGCGCTGAAATGGTTAGATTTTGTAATAGTGGAACTGAAGCTACAATGAGTGCTATAAGACTGGCACGTGGTTTTACTGGCAGAGACAAAATCATTAAATTTGAAGGAGCTTATCATGGAGCTCATGATTATGTTTTAGTTAAAGGCGGTTCAGGTGCAGCATGTTTGCCTGATTCTGCAGGAATCCCAACAGACACTACTAAAAATACATTATCCGTTCCATTTAACGATGAAGAAGCTTTAAGCGAATTAATCGAAAAAGAAGGAGAAAATATTGCTTGTTTGATAATGGAAGTTGTAATGGGTAATGTTGGATGCATTGAACCAAAACCTGGATTTTTAGAGTTTGTACGTAAAATAACTGAAGAAAATAATATTATATTAATATTTGATGAAGTTATTACTGGTTTTAGAGCTTCCAGAGGTGGCGCTCAACAATATTATGGAGTTACTCCTGATTTAACCACATTAGGTAAAATAGTTGGTGGAGGACTTCCAATGGGTGCTTTCTGTGGAAAAAGAGAAATAATGGAGTTAATAGCCCCTCAAGGACCAGTTTATCAGGCAGGAACATTTAGTGGTAACCCAATTTCTGTCCAAGCAGGATTATCTACACTATCACAATTAGATGATAAATTTTACAAAGATTTAGAGAGAAAAGGAAATTTCCTTAGAGGAAATATTGAATCAATAATTGATGATGAACAGTATAATATTCAATGTGTAGGACTTGCTTCAATGTTTCAAATTTATTTGAATCCTGCTGAAGTTTATAATTATGCTGATGCTAAGAAATCAGATACTGAAAGTTTTTTAAGATATTTTAGAGCTCTTTTAAAAGAAGGTGTGTTTATACCGCCTAGCCAGTTTGAATGTAACTTTATTTCAAGTGCTCACAGTATGGCGGATTTACAAGATACTTCAGACGCAATTGAAATAGCATTAGCTGTAGCTTTCAATAAGAAAAAAAGATTTTAAGGTGTTAAAATGGTAGATTACAAAGAAATAGCATCATATGCTGTAATACTTATAGTCGTTTTAATCCTTGCTCAACATTTAAATGTTGTCGTTTCAGGAAGTATGGAACCAGTATTTTATAGAGGAGACATTGTCGCTATTGAAAAAACAAATTTGCTAGGAATTCAGGAATTTAATCCTAAAGATGTTAAAGTAGGAGATATAGTTGTTTATGATGCAAAATGGTTTAACCAACCTGTCATTCACAGAATTATCAATATTACAGAGATAAATGGAACGACGATGTATGTGATAAAGGGTGATAACAATAATCGGCCCGACCCCTATTATGTAAAGGCAGACCAGATACAGGCGAGAGTACTTACAGTAGGAGATAATCCCGTGGTGATTCCATGGATAGGTACTCTTTCATTATGGATAAGAGGATTATAAGGTGAGTTAATGTATTTTGAAATTGAAAAACAAGCAATAGATGCTTTAAATAAAGCATTAGACCAGTATGACGAAGACATAGATAGAAATTTCCGTTTAGAATTTCCACCAGATCCAAAATTAGGAGATTTAGCTAGTACAATAGCTTTTGCACTTACAAAAAAATTAAAAACATCCCCAAATCTTGTTGCTGAAGATTTGGTTTCTAAAATTGAAGTTCCGGACATATTTGAAAAAGTTCAAAACTTCGGTCCTTATGTAAATTTCTTTATTGATTATTCAAAATTTTCAAAATTATTGCTTGAAAAAGTAGATGATAACTATGGAAAATTAGAAAAAATAGATGAAAAAATCGTTTTGGAACATACATCTGCTAATCCAAACGGACCTTTACATATTGGACATGTTCGTAATTCCATTTTTGGAGATTCACTTGCTAGATTATTGAGGTTAGCTGGTCGTGAAGTAGAAACCCAATATTATGTAAATGATATGGGAAGACAAATTGCCATTATTGTTTATGGAATACGCGAAATGGGTTTAAAAATTGAAGACCAGGAAGGAGATAAAATTGACGAAAAGATAGGTAAACTATATTTCCTTGCTAATAAAGAAGTCGATGAAAATGAAAATGCAAATGAAAAAGTAAGTGAACTTATTCAAGAATATGAAAAAGGTGAAAACGAAGAATTGAATAAAACCTTTGAAAATGTTGTTGAAAGCTGTGTTTCCGGAATAAAAGAAACTCTAAACAGAATCAATATTCACCATGACGATTTTGTATGGGAAGGCAAATTCATAAGAAACGGAGATGTGGATAAACTTGTAGAATACTTTGAAAAAGAAGGATTTGTATCACATGAAGAAGTAGACTACATTGATTTAACATTCTACAATATTGAAAAGGAATTTGTCTTAAGAAGATCAAACGGTACTTCACTTTATTCAACAAGAGATTTAGCATATCACAGATATAAAGCAACTCTTGGAGACGTAGTTTTAGACATTTTAGGTTCTGACCATAAATTATCTTCAAAGCAAATGAAAGTAATCTTTGAAGAAATTTTAAAGGAAAAAGCTCCTGAAGTAATATTTTACGAATTTATTACATTACCTGAAGGATCCATGTCAACAAGAAAAGGCAAATTTGTATCCGTAGATGATTTAGTTGACGAAGCAATATTAAGAGCAACCAATGAAATTAAATCAAGAAATCCTGATTTAACCGATGAAGAAATTGCACCAATGGCCGAACAAATTGGAATTGGAGCTATAAGATTCTTTATTGCAAAATTGTCTCCTGAAAAGCACCTGACATTTAAATGGGATGAAGCATTAAGCTTTGAGAGAGGTTGTGCTTCAATTCAATATGCACATGCCAGAGCATGTAAATTACTAAATAAATCTGGAAAAGATATTTCTTCTCTTAAAATTGATGAAAATTGGATTCCTAATGAAACTGAACAGGATTTAGTAAGATTAATAGCTAAATTCCCACAGGTTGTTGAAGACTGTGCCAACAAGAAAAGAGTACACAACATTACACAATACTGTCAGGATTTAGCCGGATCATTCAATAAATTCTACAAATCAGAACAGGTTATTGGTTCAGATTTAGAAGATACAAGATTAATTTTAGTTGACAAAGCTAAAACAACCATAAAAAATGCATTAGATATTTTAGGAGTACCTGCTCCTGAAAAAATGTAGATGAGTAAATCACTCATCTCAAATTCTTTTTTCATGAAATTTTACAAACGAGTGTTGGCAGAAATTATTAGATTTTGAACTTTTAAATTGCGTCCTATTTTTATTTGGTTTTATATTTTTGTTAATTTCTTAATTTTTTTGAGTGCTGGATTTTCAAAACCAAAATCCAAAAGATTTAATTACTTGAAAACAAATTTAAAGAAAAAATAGTAAAATTTAATTATTAAAAAATTTTTTAGTAAAAATCAACTATGATTTCTACAAAGCCAAAAAAATAATATAATTATCACTTACATGTAAAAAATAATTTATACTACGATAATAATATAAATATTATCTAT